>CAZTMA010000016.1:0-52067 GCA_964614645.1 uncultured Anaerolineales bacterium | reverse complement strand
GCGAGGGTGGCCGCACGGTCGGCGCCGGCGTCATCACCAAGATTATCGAATAAACTGTAAGTAGGGGCGGGGTCACTCCGCCCCTACACCTATGCCTGGAGGCATGATGGCAAAAAATCGTATTCGCATCCGGCTTAAGGCGTTCGATCATCGGGTTTTGGATGACTCCGTGCGCAGAATCGTCGATGCGGCCGAGCGGACCGGCGCCAACGTGGTTGGCCCCGTGCCCCTGCCGACCCGTATCGAGAAGTTCACGGTCAACCGGTCGCCCTTTATCGACAAGGACAGCCGCGAGCAGTTCGAAATCCGCACGCACAAGCGTCTGATCGACGTGCTCGAACCCGGACCCAAGACGATCGAGAACCTGACGAAGCTCGACCTGCCTGCGGGCGTGGACATCGAGATCAAGCTCTAGGTTGAAGGTGGTAAGGTTCAAAGTTGAAGGTTTGCGCACATTCGTAATCCGCAACTCATAACCTGAAGACTTGCAACCCCGTGTGGGATGATGCGGCCGCCTTCCTCGGCGGTCCCGACAGTCCCTGGGAGGACATATGAAGGGTATCCTGGGCCGCAAGGTGGGCATGACCCAGTTGCTCACCGCGAACGGCACTGTTGTGCCGGTGACGGTTATCGAAGCCGGTCCCTGCTACATCACGCAGATCAAGACCGCCGCACAGGACGGCTACACCGCGATTCAGTTGGGGTTCGAAGAGGTCAAGCCGAAGCGCCTGACCAAAGGCGAAATCGGCCATCTGCGCCGCCGCAACGAGACCGGCGCGGCCGGCAGCGGCATGCCGATGCTGCGCGTTCTGCGCGAGCTGCGCCTGCGCGAGGTCGAGGATTACACCGTGGGGCAAAAGCTCCAGGCCGACGTCTTCGCTGCGGGTGAGCGGGTCGATGTCAAGGGCGTTTCCAAGGGCCGGGGTTTTCAGGGCGGCGTGAAGCGGCACAACTTCCGCGGCGGCCCGCGCACGCACGGCCAGTCGGACCGGCTGCGGGCGCCCGGCGCGAGCAGTGCGGGCACGACGCCCGGTCGGATCTACAAAGGGAAGCGCATGGCCGGTCATATGGGCGCCGCACCGGTCACCGTGGCGAATTTGCGGGTCGAGCTGGTGGACCCTGAGCGGAACATGCTCGCGGTGCGCGGTGCAGTGCCGGGCGCGCGGGGTGGCCTGGTGTTGATCACCGAGGCGCGGAAACAGGGGTAGTGACGATGTTAGTGCCAATTAAAAACATGGCAGGCGAAGAGGTTGGGCAGGTCGAACTTAGCGACACCATCTTTGCTGCGCCGGTGAACAAACCATTGATGCATCAGGCCCTGGTCCGCCAACTGGCAAATGCGCGTCTTGGTACGCACAAGGTCAAGGGTCGGAGTGAAGTCGCAGGCGGTGGCCGCAAGCCGTGGAAGCAGAAGGGCACCGGCCGGGCGCGCCAGGGTTCCACCCGGGCCGCGCAGTGGCGGGGCGGCGGCATTATCTTCGGGCCCACGCCGCGTTCGTATGAACAGGCGATGCCGCGCAAGATGCGCCATGCAGCGCTGTGCTCGGCCCTGTCCATCAAGGTAGCGGACGACAAGGTGCTGGTCCTGGACGAGCTGGCGATCGCGGAGCCGAAGACCCGGCTCATGCGCGACGTGCTGCAGGGCCTGACGGTGAATTCGAGCGCCCTGATCCTGCTGGCCGATGCGAATGACAACGTCGAGCGCTCGGCGAACAATCTGTCGGACGTGAAGCTGCTGCGGGCCAGTTACCTTAACATCCGCGACCTGCTGAACTATGACTACGTGATCATCCCGCAGGACGCTCTGGACGTCATCCAGGGTATCCTGGGTTGAGCGGAGGATAACACATGCATGTCTACGATGTACTCAAGCGGCCGTTGGTCACGGAAAAAAGCAGCCTCCAGGCCGAGCTGAACCAGCAGTACAGCTTCGAGGTGGACAGCCGGGCGAACAAGATGCAGGTGAAGGATGCGGTGGAGACGGCCTTCAATGTGACGGTGATGGAAGTCAACATTATCAACATCCCGCCGAAGAAGGGCCGCTACGGCCGCCTGATCGTCACCAAGAAGCCGGGCTATAAGAAAGCCATCGTCACGCTGGCCCCGGGGAGCACAATTCAGTTCTTCGAGGGCGTCTAAAACGGTTACAGGTTGGGAGGTGACAGGTTGCAGGTTGGCATAACCTGAAACCTGTGAACCTGGAACCTGCAATCGTAAGGCAGGCGGCTAGAACGGCAACAGTATCGCCTGCGCCGGTCGCCAAACCGGTCAGTTTGCCGATTAGGAGTTAGGGCATGGCAATTAAGATCTATAAGCCCACGTCGCCGGGGCGGCGCGGCATGAGCGTCTCGACGTTCGAAGAGATCACCCGCACGACGCCGGAACGATCGTTGCTGCGACCGCTGCGCGAGCCGGCCGGCCGCAATAACACCGGTCGCGTCACCGTCCGTCACCAGGGTGGCGGTCACAAGCGCATGTACCGGCTGATCGATTTCCGCCGCAACAAGCACGGGATTCCCGCGCGCGTGAGCTCGATCGAATACGATCCGAACCGCTCGTCGCGTATCGCGCTGCTGACGTATGCCGATGGCGAAAAGCGCTACATCATCGCACCGGTGGGCCTCAAGGTGGGCAACCAGGTAATGTCGGGCGCGGAAGCCGAGGTGCGAGTGGGCAATACGCTGCCGCTGCGCAATATCCCACTGGGCACGGTGATTCACAATGTCGAGCTGGAACCGGGCAAGGGCGGCCAGATGGCGCGTTCCGCCGGTGTGGGCGCGCAGTTGATGGCGAAGGAAGGCGATTACGCCCAGGTACGTCTGCCGAGCGGTGAAGTGCGCCGCGTGCGTATGGAGTGCCTGGCGACTATCGGGCAAGTCGGCAATACCGACCATGCCAATATCAACCTTGGCAAGGCAGGCCGCAAGCGCTGGCTGGGCATTCGCCCGACCGTGCGAGGTGTGGCCATGGATCCGAATTCGCATCCGCATGGTGGTGGTGAAGGGCGCTCGCCCATTGGTATGCCGGGGCCGAAGACTCCGTGGGGCAAGCCGGCCCGGGGCCTCAAGACGCGCCGGAACAAGCGCACGCAGCAGTTCATCGTCCGCCGCCGCGGCAAGAAGTAATGGGGGAATGACGGATGTCACGATCACTTAAGAAAGGCCCGTTCGTACAGGCCAAGCTTCTGAAGAAGGTTGAGGGGATGAACCGCACCGGCAAGAAGGCGGTCATCAAGACCTGGTCGCGCGCCTCGACGGTCTTCCCGCAGATGGTCGGCCACACGATCGCGATCCACGACGGCCGCCGCCATGTCCCCATCTACATCGCCGAAAACATGGTGGGGCATCGGTTGGGCGAGTTTGCGCCTACCCGGTTCTTCCGCGGCCATGTGCGCAGCGAGAAGAAGACCGCGAGGTGAGATGATGGAAGTTCGGGCGATCACCAAGTATGTGGGGATTTCCCCGCAGAAGACCCGCTGGGTCATCGACCAGGTGCGGGGCATGCAGGCCGAGCGGGCGCTGGCCCTCCTGCGTTTTATGACTCAGTCCGCGGCCGAGCCGGTTGCGAAGACCATTGCGTCGGCGCTGGCAAATGCCGAAGAAAATCTGGGGTTGGCGCGCGAGGACATGTATATCGCGCAGATCAGCGCCGATGGTGCGCCGTTGCGCCGGTGGCGGCGGTTCGGGGCACGTGGGCGGTTCAAGCCGATCATCCGGCGTTCGTCGCACATTACCGTGGTTCTGGAAGAACGGGGCGCGTAAGCGCAGATAGTTTAGGAGGCTGCTTTGGGCCGAAAAGTACATCCCATTGGCTTTCGCTTGGGCACGGTTGAAAACCATCGTTCCCGCTGGTATGCCGAAGGCAAGGAATACACTGACCTTATCGCCGAAGATCGCCAGATTCGTCAGATGGTCTTGACCAATCTGCCGGATGCGCAGATCTCGAAGGTTGAGGTTGAGCGGTTCCCGCCCAATCAGGTGCGGGTCACGGTGCATTCGGCCAAGCCGGGTGTGATTATCGGACGCAAGGGCGCCACGGTCAACGCGCTGCGCAATGACCTGCAGCAGGCGACCAACAAGCGCGTCAAGTTGGACATTGCGGAAATCGAGCATCCTGAGCTGGATGCCCGCCTGGTGGCGCTGAGCATGGCCGATCAGTTGGGCCGGCGCATCTCGCACAAGCGGGCCATGAAGCAGGCCGTGCTGCGGGCTCTCAAGTCCGGGGCCGATGGCTGCATGATCCGTTGTGGCGGCCGCTTGGCCGGGTCCGAAATGGCCCGTGTCGAGACGGTGCGTGAGGGCCGGGTGCCGCGGCACACGCTGCGGGCCGAGCTCGATTATGCTAAGGAAGAAGCGCTGACCACCTACGGCCGCATCGGCATCAAGGTGTGGATTTACAAGGGCGAGCGGTTGCCCGGCGCTGAGACCGCGTAGTCGGATAGTCGCCTGATCGCCCAGTCGTTTAGGGTGCGGGTCGCTGGACCGCCCTAAGCGCCGGGCAGATTACGTGACTACTGGGCTTGAGGAGTATTCGTATGTTGATGCCGAAACGCGTCAAGTATCGCAAGCAGCATCGCGGGCGCCGTACGGGCCTGGCCAGCCGGGGCAACGAAGTCAACTTCGGCGAGTTCGGCCTGCAGGCACTCGGTCCGGCCTGGCTCGACAGCCGCCAGATCGAAGCCGCCCGCCGCGCCATTGTTCGTTACCTGCGCCGCGGTGGCAAGCTGTGGATTCGGGTGTTCCCTGATCATCCCGTGACCAAGCGGCCCGCGGAAACCCGCATGGGTGGCGGCAAGGGCGCCGTGGAGTACTGGGCGGCGGTCGTGCGGCCGGGCCTGATCCTGTTCGAGGTGGCCGGCGTGACTGAGGAAGAGGCGCGCGCCGCGATGCGTTTGGCATCGCACAAGCTGCCCATCCCCACGCAGTTCGTCCGTCGTGAGCTGGGGGAGGTGGCCTGATGCGCGCCAGTGAGATTCGGAATCTGTCGCAGAATGAAATCGCGCGGCGGCTGGACGAGGCCCATCATGAGATGTTCAACCTGCGTTTCCAGTATGCCACCGGGCAGTTGAAGAACACCGCGCGGCTGAGTGAAGTGCGCCGCGAGATTGCCCGCTTGCGTGGCATCCTGCGCGAGCGCGAGCTGGCGACGGCCGAGGGAGAATAAAGATGGAAGCACAACGTAAACGCCTGATCGGCCACGTCGTCAGCAACAAGATGGACAAGACCGTGGTGGTCGTCGTGCGTCGCACGCGCCGGCACCCCCTGTATGGCAAGGTCATCCGGCTCAGCAAGCGCTATAAGGCGCATGATGAGGAGAACACCTGCCAGCTGGGCGACGAAGTGCAGATTGTTGAGTCGCGGCCTTACAGCAAGGACAAACACTTCCGGGTCGAGGCGATCCTGAAGCGTGCGGCCCAGATTGACACCACTCCGCTGCAGGCGGACCAGCAGCTCGCGGAGGGTTGAGGCGATGATTCAGCAAGAAAGCCGACTTAAGGTTGCGGACAATACCGGGGCGCGGGAAATCCTGTGCATCCGGGTGCTGGGCGGCTCCATGCGGCGTTATGCGCATCTTGGAGATGTGATTATCGCCACCGTCAAGCAGGCTGCACCGAATGCTGCGATCAAGGAAGGCGACGTGGTGCGCGCCGTCGTCGTACGCACGACCTATCCGCAGACGCGGCCCGATGGTTCGGCCATCCGGTTTGACGACAATGCCGCCGTGATCATCGACCAGATGCGGGCGCCGCGCGGCACGCGTATCTTCGGGCCGGTGGCCCGTGAGCTGCGCGACCGCGGCTACATGCGCATCGTGTCACTCGCGCCGGAAGTGCTGTAAAGGGTTGCAGGTTGGAAGGTCGAAGGTTCTGACTCTGATGCATGACCTGGAACCTGGAACCTGTAACTGTCGAAGAGGTAAGGATGAACATCAAAAAGGGTGATAGGGTGGTGGTCATTTCCGGTGACGACCGCGGCAGCGAGGGCGAGGTGCAGCGCGTGATCCGGGCCAAGTGGGGCAAGGGTCGCAAAGCGGGCGAGCGCAAGGTCCAGGCTGACCGGGTCGTGGTGGCTGGCGTCAACCTGATCAAGAAGCATCAGCGCCGCACGGGCAATGTCAACACCCAATTCGGCATCATCGAACGCGAGGCGCCGATTCATATCTCGAACGTCATGCTCGTCTGCCCCAAGTGCGGCAAGGCGACGCGCGTTGGGCGCCAGATGTTCGGGGACGGCACGCGGGCCCGCCTGTGCAAGCAGTGCGGTGAGACGATTGATGCGTAAAGGGTGGGACCGGCGCCCAGGCGCCCGGCCAGCCCGGCAGGCATCGTTCCGCTCAGGGCAGCAGAGCCGCCCTGTACACGGACAGGAGTAAGCTTAGATGGCAACACCGAGAATGTTGGAGCGCTACCGCACCGAAGTGGTGCCTGCGCTGGAAAAAGAGTTCGGTTACGCGAACATCATGCAGGTGCCGCACATCGTCAAGGTCGTGCTCAACATTGGCATGGGCGAGGCGCTGCAGAACGCGAAGTCGTTGGACGCCGCCGCCAGTGACTTGCAGACGATTGCCGGCCAGAAGCCGGTTTTCACGAAGGCGAAGAAGTCAGTGGCCGCGTTCAAGCTGCGCGAGGGCAACACCATCGGCGTGACCGTGACGCTGCGTAGCGAGCGCATGTGGAGCTTCCTGGATCGGCTGATCAGTATTGCGCTGCCCCGCCTGCGTGACTTCCGTGGCATTTCGCCGGATTCATTTGACGGGCACGGCAATTATAGCCTGGGGCTGCGCGAACAACTGATGTTCCCGGAGATCCAGTACGACAAGATTGACAAGGTGCGCGGGATGGCCATCACCATCGTGACGACGGCGCAGACGGATGAAGAAGGCCGCCGGTTGCTGCAACTGATGGGCATGCCGTTCAGCAAGTAGGAGGAATCAGTGGCGAAAACGTGTATGCCGATTCGCGAACAGCGCCGCAAGTTTGCGGTGCGCGTACGCAACCGCTGCAGCATCTGCGGCCGGCCGCGGGGCTATATGCGCCGGTTTGATCTCTGCCGCATTTGCTTCCGTGATCAGGCGTTGAGGGGCAATCTGCCCGGGGTCGTCAAGTCAAGCTGGTAAGGGTTCACTCACAAAGGGTTGAACCTACCCGTGAGGGAATGCCCCGCCGAGGGGCCGGAATCCTGGATTGAGACGTAAACTGCCGAAGGGCAGTGGCCGCTGCCGATAGGCAGTGACAGCCGCTGCAGCGGGCCGACTCGAATCCCAGGTGATCCGTTTGAAGGAGTAAGTAATGGTTAACGATCCGATCGCCGATATGCTGGCGCGAATTCGCAACGGCATGCTGGTGCGGCATAAACAAGTCGTCGTGCCGGGCTCCAAGGTCAAGGTCGCGGTAGCACGCATCTTGAAGGATGAGGGCTTCATCAAGGATTTCGAGGTGACGAAAGACACCCCTCAGCCGCAACTGCGGGTGGTGCTGAAGTATGACCGCGATCGCAAGTCCATTGTCACCGGCCTGAAGCGGGTGAGCCGGCCGGGTCGCCGTGTCTATGTGAAACGCTCGGAGATCCCGTGGGTCCTCAGCGGTCTGGGCATTGCCATTCTGAGCACGCCGCAGGGGATCATGTCCGACCAGAAGGCGCGTCGGCTGGGCCTGGGCGGCGAAGTGCTATGCTACGTGTGGTAGAGTCACACATAGCCGCTACCTGTGGTAGGAGGCAGGACAGTGTCGCGTATTGGTAAATTACCGGTCTCGCTGCCGAAGGGCGTCAGCATTACGGTGGGCGAGTCTAACCTGGTGACTGTGAAGGGGCCGAAAGGCCAACTGCAACAGCAATTCCCCCAGGAAATGGGCATCGAGGTGGCAGACACCGAGGTGCATGTGAATCGGCCGAGCGATGCTAAGACGCATAAGGCGCTCCACGGATTGACGCGGTCCCTGTTGAACAACATGGTGACGGGTGTCAATAGTGGTTTCAGCCGTGTGCTCGAAGTGGAAGGCGTGGGCTACCGGGCGGGCCTGATGGGCAAGAACCTGGTCGTCATCGTCGGCTACTCGCATCCGGTCGAGTTTCTGCCGCCGCCCGGTATCGCGTTTGAGGTCGATAAATCCGGCCGTGTTATCACGATAAACGGGATCGACAAGCAAGCTGTGGGCCAGATGGCCGCTCAGATCCGCGGACTCCGCGCGCCGGAGCCCTATAAGGGCAAAGGCATCCGCTATCAGGGCGAGGTTGTGCGCCAGAAGGCGGGCAAGAGCGGTAAAGTTGGCGGTAAGGGTAAGAAGTAGAGTTAGCTCGGAGAAGGTCAATGGCCGTAAAATCGAGTCAAGTCGCTCGCCAGCACCGCCATGAGCGGATTCGCCGCAACGTGCAGGGTACGGCAGAGCGTCCCCGTCTGAACGTGTTTCGCAGCCTGCAGCACATCTATGCGCAGGTGATTGACGATGAGCGCGGGCATACCTTGGCCGCGGCATCCACGATTGATCCGGACCTGCGCGAGCAGTTGGACGGGTTGAACAAATCGCAACAGGCCGCGCGGGTGGGCCAGCTAGTGGCTCAGCGGGCCCTGGCACAGGGCCTCAAGAAGGTTGTCTTCGATCGCGGCGGTTACCCGTACCACGGCCGCATCAAGGCGCTGGCCGATGGCGCTCGCGAGGGCGGGCTAGAGTTCTAGCTAGTTGGAGGTCTGATGCCAGGCAAAGATAGAAGAGTGCAAGGGCAAGGCACGGCTGGACCGGGCGGGCAGAACCGTGATCGGCAGGGACCGGGCCAAGGCCAGGGCCAGGGCCAGGGCCGTGACCGGCAGCGCCGGCCGCGCGATCGCGACGAAGAGCGCGATCAGCTCGACGAGCGCGTGGTGCATGTCGCCCGCACATCCAAGGTGCTTAAGGGCGGCCGCCGGTTTGCCTTCCGGGCAGTGGTGGTCGTTGGTGATAATCATGGGCAGGTCGGGTTCGGCGTCGGTAAGGCGCGCGAGGTGCCCGAGGCCGTTCGCAAGGCGTCCGAGCGCGCGCGGGGCAGCATGCGCCGGATTCCGACGACCGGGACCACGATTCCGCATATCGTCACGGGTGACTTCAGCGCAGCGCGTGTGTTGCTGCGGCCGGCGTCCCCCGGCACCGGCGTCATCGCCGGCGGCGGCGTGCGGGCGGTCCTCGAGGCGGCGGGCATCCGCGATATCCTGACCAAGTCGCAGGGCAGCGCTAACATGTTGAATGTCGTGGCCGCCACCTTCAAGGCCTTGGGTGCGCTCAAGGACCCGGAGGAAGAGGCCAAGCGGCGCAACCGGCCCGTCGAGGCGTTGACCCCGTACTGGCTGCGTGGAGGGAAAGATGGCGAGCAATAAGAAGCTGCACGTCACCTACACGACCAGCTCAATCGGCGTCAAGGAAGATCAGAAAGATACCGTACGGCGATTGGGTCTGCGCAAGCTGGGTCAGACCGTGGAACACGACGATACACCGGTCGTGCGCGGCATGATTCATAAGGTGCGCCACCTGGTCACCGTAGAGGAAGTAGACGCATGAAGCAGCATGATTTGCAACCGGCTCCCGGTTCACGGAAAGATTCGACGCGCTCGGGCCGCGGTATCTCCGCGGGCCGCGGCAAGACGGCCGGCCGTGGTATCAAGGGTCAGAACTCACGCTCCGGCGGCGGCAAGCGTCAGTACTTCGAAGGCGGCCAGTTGCCTCTGGTGCGCCGGCTGCCCCACCTGGCCGGGTTCAAGAACCGCTGGCGGGTGGAGTATGCTCCGGTCAACCTGGCACGGCTGAGCATCTTCGAGGCGGGCACGGAAGTGACGCCGGAACTGATGATGGTGATGGGGCTGATCAAGTCCGCGACGCGGCCGGTCAAGGTGCTCGGTGATGGCGAGCTCAGTGTCGCCCTGACTGTCAAGGCGCACAAGTTCTCGACCTCTGCCCGGGAGAAAATCCTGGCAGCCGGCGGCTCCGTTGAAGAGCTGGCGCAGGACGCATGAAGCTTGACGCAGACGAAAGACGAATGATGGATGCGCAAGGCGCCGTCCTTCGTCCTTCGTCTTTTGTCCCTCGTTCACAAGGGAGAGCACTATGATTGAAGCCGTCCGCAATGCGTTTCGGCTGCCCGACCTGCGTCGCAAGCTGTTGATTACCCTGGGTATCCTGGTAATCTACCGGCTGGCTTCGCACATCCCGGTGCCCGGCGTGAACCGTGAGGCTCTGGCGACGATCTTCCAGCAGAACCAGTTGTTGGGGCTGCTCAACCTGCTGTCAGGCGGCGCACTGAGCAACTTCTCGGTCATGGCGATGGGTGTGTATCCGTACATCACCGCCTCCATTATCGTGCAGTTGTTGGTTCCGATCATCCCTCAATTGCAGCAACTGCAGAAAGAGGGGGATGCGGGCCGCACGAAGCTGAACCAGTACACCAACATCCTGACGATCCCGCTGGCGCTGCTGCAGGGGTTCGGCCAGTCTTCGTTGCTGGCTAATCCAGGTGCGACGGCGGCCGGCGCGGTGTTGAATGAGTTCGGGCTCCGCACGTATCCGCTGCAGACGATTGTCATTTTGGCGTCGTTGACCGCAGGAACGATGCTGGCAATGTGGCTCGGCCAGTTGATTACCGAACAGGGTATCGGCAACGGCGTATCCATCATCATCTTCGGCGGCATCATTGCCGGTCTGCCGGCCAATATCCGCTCGACTGTGGTGCAGGGCGGCGTTTTGCAACTCATTGCGTTCCTGTTGGTGACCGTCTTTACGGTCGCGATCATCGTGATCGTGCAGGAAGGCCAGCGCCGCATCCCCGTGCAGTATGGCAAGCGGGTGCGGGCCATGCGCGGCAACCGGTTGATGGTGGTCGGCGGCCAGAGCACGCATGTGCCGCTGCGGGTCAACTCGGCCGGCATGATCCCGCTGATCTTCGCCAGCAGTATGCTGGTGTTCCCGGGGACGATTGCCAGCTACATGTTGAACTCGGCCAATCCGACGGTGCGCAGCATCGCAACAGGCGTGTATAACTTCTTCAGCTGGGATAACGCGCCGTACTGGATCATGTACTTTGTCCTGGTCGTGGCGTTTACGTACTTCTACACGGACGTCATCTTCCGGCAGCAGAATCTCTCGGAGACGCTGCAGCGCCAGGGTGGGTTCATCCCGGGCATCCGGCCGGGCATCAACACGGAGCGTTATCTGAATCGGGTCTTGTCCCGCATTACGCTGGTCGGAGCGCTGTTCCTGGGGTTCGTGGCGGTCCTGCCGTGGCTGGTACACCTGATCTTCGGCATCGCCAATCCGGGCGCCAGCGCGTCATCGACCACGCTGCTGGTCTCCAGCACGGGCCTGCTGATCGTGGTCGGCGTGGTGCTTGACACCATGAAGCAACTCGAGGCCCAGCTCCTGATGCGGCACTACGAAGGCTTCATCCGGAAGTAAAGGATCGGGAACATGAACGTCGGGCAACCCTTGTACATTGTCATGTTAGGGGCGCCGGGTGCGGGCAAGGGCACGCAGGCCCGGTTGCTGTCCGAGGCGCTGGAACTGCCGCAGGTTTCCTCCGGCGATATCTTCCGGGAGAACCTGAAGAACCAGACGCCCCTCGGCCTGCTGGCGAAGCAGTACATGGACGCCGGGGGTTTGGTCCCCGACGATGTGACGATCAACATGGTCATGGATCGTCTGAGCCGGCCAGATTGCGCCCGCGGAGTCATCCTGGATGGCTTCCCGCGCACGCTGGCGCAGGCTGACGCACTCGATGAGGCGCTCAAAGGCCGGGGGCAGCGCATCGGCGTGGCCCCGCTGCTCGAAGTGGCCGACGAGGCCGTGATCGCGCGACTGGCAGGCCGCCGAGTTTGCCGTGAGTGCCAGGCGATGTATAATATAGATTCGTCGCCGGCGCAGGTTGAGGGCAAGTGCGACAAGTGCGGCGGTGAGCTGTATCGCCGCGCAGACGACGATCCCGAGACGGTGCGCAACCGGCTGTTTGTGTACTATAAGCAGACGGCCCCCTTGATCGGCTACTACTACGCTCACCGTTTGCTGGTGCCGCTCAGCGGCGACCGGCCGGTCGAGGTGGTGCAGGCCGATCTGCGGGCGGCAGTGGAAGCGGCGGTGACGAGCGCCCGGGTGCCCTAGGTGATGGTCCTCAAGTCGCGCGACGAAGTTGCGCTGATGCGTGAAGCGGGTCGGATTGTGGCACGGGTGCATGATGCCTTGCGTGAGATGATCCGGCCCGGTGTCACCACAGCTGAACTGGATGCGAAGGCCGAGGCGATCATCCGGGCGCACGATGCCATACCGGCGTTCCTGGGCTACCCGCACACGGGACGGAACGATTTCCCGGCTACCATCTGTGCCTCTATCAACGAGGAAGTCGTCCACGGCATCCCGAGCCCGAAGCGCTGGCTGGAGCCGGGCGACATCATCAGCATCGATGTGGGCGCGGTCTACAAGGGTTGGGTGGGCGATTCGGCCTGGACTTACCCGGTAGGCCCGATCGATGAGGCAAGCCAGCGGTTGCTGACCGCAACCGAGGGCAGCCTGTGGGCAGGGATCGCGCAGGCGCGGCCCGGTCATTTCCTGTCCGATGTCTCGCGGGCGATCGAGAATCATGTGGTGCAACACAACTTCTCGGTGGTGCGCGAGTATACCGGGCACGGGGTGGGGCGGCGCATGCACGAGGAGCCGCAGGTGCTCAACTTCGTCCCGCCCGGCGCAGGCCGGGGACCGAAGCTGCGCCGGGGGCTGACAATGGCGTTGGAGCCGATGGTCAACGCCGGTACTTGGCGCACCCGGGTCCTGGCTGACGGGTGGGTAGTGGTAACGGCAGACGGTCAACGCTCGGCACACTTCGAGCACACCATTGCCGTCACCGAAGGTGAACCGGAAGTTTTGACGGTTTTGTGACCGGCATCCCCGGCGATTGGGCTGGGCGGTGGACCGGCGTAGGAGTGATCACATGAAAGTTCGACCTTCTGTCAAGCGCATTTGCGCTAAGTGCAAAATCGTGCGGCGCGATGGTGTCGTGCGGGTCATCTGCACGAACCCGAAGCACAAGCAGCGCCAGGGTTAATCAGGTTTTTGGGAGGAGCGAATGGCTCGTATTGCTGGTGTAGACCTGCCGCGGGATAAGCGGGCTGAGATCGGCCTGACTTATATCTTCGGCATTGGGCCGACGTCAAGCAAAGAGATTCTGCGGATGACGGGCATCAGCCCCGACCTGCGGATCAAGGATCTGGACGAGGCTCAGATCGCGCGGCTGCGCGATGTCATCGAGCGGAACTACAAGGTGGAGGGCGACCTGCGGCGTGAGGTCAACATGAACATCAAGCGCCTGCAGGAAATCGGCAGCTACCGCGGCCTGCGGCATCGCCGCAATCTGCCGGCGCACGGCCAGCGCACCCGGACGAACGCACGCACGAAGCGCGGCGCCCGCAAGACGGTGCCCGGCAAGAAGCGCGCCCGGAAGTAATGGGAGTTGGAGCTACAGAATGCCTAGACCGACAGCAACTAGCCCCGCAGCGGGGCGCCGAACGCGGCGTGCCGGTCCGCGCCGTGAGAAGAAGCAGGTGCCGCAGGGCCAGGTGCATATTCAGTCCACGTTCAACAACACGATTGTCACTGTGACGGACCCGCAGGGCAATACGTTGACCTGGACAAGCACCGGGGCCGCGGGTTTCAAGGGCTCGCGCAAGAGCACGCCCTACGCCGCGCAGCTGGCAGCCACTCAGGCGGCCAAGCAGGCGATGGACCTGGGCATGCGTGAGGCTGATGTCTTCCTGAAGGGGCCTGGCCCCGGCCGGGAGTCAGCGATTCGTTCGCTGCAGGCTGCGGGGCTGCGCGTGCGCTCCATCACGGACATCACGCCCATCCCGCACAACGGCTGCCGCCCGCCCAAGAAGCGGCGCGTCTAGCGGTTGCATGTTTTTGAGGTTACAGGTTACAGGTTAGGGTTGCTGAGGACAAACTTGCACCCTTCTAACCTTCAATCCTGGAACCGGCAGTCACTTATGGGGAGAGGGATGAAAGTCGCCAAGCTGTAAACCTCTCGACCCCGCTGAGACGGGACTCCGAACAGTCATTTTAGTGGAGGAAAAGTTGGCACGTTATACAGATGCGGTGTGCAGGCTCTGCCGCCGTGAAGGCATGAAGTTGTACTTGAAGGGCGATCGCTGCTTTTCGCCGAAGTGCTCTGTTGAGAAGCGTAACTACGCGCCAGGCATGCACGGCAAGAAGGGCTCCTTCAAGCACAAGGAATCCGATTTCGCCATGCAGTTGCGGGAGAAGCAAAAGGCTCGCCGCATCTATGGGGTGCAGGAGCGCCAGTTCCGGCGCTATTTCCGCAGCGCGTTGCGCGTGAAGGGACAGACGGGCGTCACGCTCCTCGTCCTGCTTGAGCGCCGCCTGGACAATGTTGTGTATCGCATGGGCCTGGCCGACTCGCGCCCGCAAGCGCGCCAGTTAGTACGCCACGGCCATTTCATGGTCAATGGGCATAACCATAATGTGCCTTCCTATCTCGTCGACGTCGGTGATGTGATTGAGGTGCGCCCCACCAGCCGCGGCAATGGCTATTTCAAGGCTCTTGCTGACCGGATGGGGCAGCGCACGATGCCGGAATGGTTGCAGTTCGACGCGGCGCGCATGAGCGGCCATGTACTCAACCTGCCGGACCGCCAGTCGGTTGACCTGCCGATGAACGAGCAGTTGATCGTCGAGTATTACAGCAGGTAGCAGGTTGCAGGTAGCAGGTTGCAGGTAGCAGGTCTATAGCTTGTTGGCCAGACCCGTCACCATCCAACCTGCCAACCTTCAACTCGCAGTGGTTAGGAGGGTGCAACTTTGCTTAGTTTTGTGCTGCCCAAGATTGAGCGTGAAGCCAGTGCGCGCAACTATGGGCGGTTCGTGATCGGGCCGATGGAAAGCGGCTATGGCATCACGCTGGGCAATGCCCTGCGACGGGTGCTGCTTTCATCGCTGCCCGGCGCCGCAGTGACCTCGGTGCGTCTCAGCGGCGTGCATCACGAA
The DNA here is from genome assembly GCA_964614645.1 of uncultured Anaerolineales bacterium. Classification (GTDB taxonomy): domain Bacteria; phylum Chloroflexota; class Anaerolineae; order CG2-30-64-16; family CG2-30-64-16; genus MWBF01. Next base: position 37,063 of record CAZTMA010000016.1, on the reverse strand, counting down.
TTCTCGCCAATACCGAATGTTCGGGAGGATACGACCGCGCTGCTCCTGAACATCAAACAGTTGCGGATGAAATCAGAAATCGATGAACCGGTGCGCCTCCACGTGGACGTGCGCAGCGAAGGCCCGGTCACCGCGGGTGACCTGATCTGCCCGCCTGAAGTCGAGGTCATCAATCCCGAGCTGCTGCTGCTGACCGCAGACGCGCCCGAGGTGGACCTGGACCTGGAGCTGACCGTCAGCCGCGGCCGGGGATATTCGCCGGCCGAAGAACGCGGGAAGCTGCCGCTGGGCGAGATTCCGGTGGATGCGATTTATACGCCGGTCCGCAAGGTGAACTACACCGTGTCGCGGGCCCGCATCGGCCAGCAGACCAACTATGACCGGTTGGTGCTGGAGATCTGGACCGACGGCACCACGACGCCAGAGGTGGCTCTGCGCGAGTCCGCGCGGCTGTTGGTGCGCCATCTGACGCTGGTGGCGGGCGCGGATGTCCTGCCGATCGAGCAGGTTGCTGGCGACGGCCACAATGTGCCGAGCCGCATCTTCGATGTACCCATCGAGGACCTGGAACTCTCGGTGCGGGCTTACAACTGCCTGAAGCGCGCCGGCATCACCAAGGTTGGTGAGGTGTTGGAGAAGCTGGAGAAGGGCGAGGATGAGATTCTTGCCATTCGTAACTTCGGGCGCAAGTCTCTGAATGAGCTGGTCCAGCGTCTTGACCTTAAGGGCTATCTGTCTGCCATCTCGTACGAACCGACTGCCATGGGCGAAGTCGACGACGAGGGCGAGCTAGACGAAGAGCTGTAAGCAAAACTGTGGGAGTTATTCGATGAAACATCGGGTTGCAGGACGAAAACTGGGCCGCAACACAAGTCAGCGCAGCGCGTTGCTGCGCGGCCTCATCACCGAGCTGTTCCGGCACGACCGCATCAGCACGACCGAGGCGAAGGCCCGCTTCATGCGCGGCGATGCCGAGCACCTGATTACAATCGCCAAGAACTCGTTGGCCGATGGCGGCAACCAGGTTCATGCTCATCGTCTGGCGGCAAAAGTGCTGACTGATCCTGAAGTCACGAAGCGCCTGTTCAATGAGATTGCCCCCCGCTTTACTGAGCGGCCGGGCGGCTACACCCGCATGATTAAGATCGGCCCGCGGGTCGGCGATGGGGCGGAGATTGTGGTCCTCGAATTGGTCGAGAAGGGCGCCAGCGCGGAAGCGCCGGCCAAGGATACGAAAGCGGCTCGCGGCCGCTAACCAACACGGGTAGGGCCCGACCTCCAGCGGGAGGCGGGTTCCTCAGCACAGGCACTTTCACAGGCAGAGACACATATGCAGGCAGCGGGTGAGGGGGCAACGCGACTGCCCGAGGCAGAACGCCTGCCCATGCGGGCCACCATCGCCTACGACGGGACCGATTTCCTCGGCTTCCAGTTGCAGGCGGACGGGCGCACGGTGCAGGGAGTCCTCGAAGCCGCCTTACGCCAGGTGACGGGCAGCGCCGCTGAACAGGGGCCGCGCGTCATTGGCTCCGGCCGCACTGACGCCGGGGTCCACGCGACCGGCCAGGTGGTCGGGTTTCGGGTGGCGTGGCGTCATTCCCTGCCAGACCTGCAGCGGGCGCTCAATGCCGTCCTTCCGGCGGACGTGGTCCTGGTGGACCTTGCCCCCGCCGCGCAACGCTGGCATGCCCGGTTCAGTGCAGTGCAGCGCGACTATGCGTACACCGTCCTGAACCAACCGCTGCGGTCGCCGTTGGAGCGGCGCTATGCCCACCTGGTGACCGCACCGCTGGACCTGGCACGGATGCAGGCGGCGGCAGCGCTGCTGATGGGCGAGCACGACTTCGCCAGCTTCGGCCAACCCATGCAGGCCGGGGAGACGACCGTCCGGTACATCTTCCGGGCCGCCTGGCGGCAGGAGGGCCGGCGGCTCATCTTCGAGGTGAGCGGCAACGCTTTCCTGCGGGGGATGGTGCGGGCGCTGGTCGGGTCGCTGCTGTATGTGGGTCAGGGGCGCTGGCCCGTCGAACGGTTGGCCGAAACGCTGGCCGGACGCCAGAGGGCGCTGGCTGCGCCCCCCGCACCTGCCTGCGGGCTGTGCCTGGTCAGGGTGCATTACACAGACGAAACTAACGACGAATGACGAACGCTGACGAATGACGAGTGCAGGATGACCGGCGAACGGACAGGTGCGGAGCCTGCCTTCGTCCTCCGTCCTTTGTCTTTCGTCGCTAACAGGAGTAATACATGAGGACCTATTCCGCAACAGCCAGGGACGCCGAAGAGAGCCGCGAGTGGTTCGTGGTGGATGCCGCGGGCCAGAACCTGGGCCGTCTGGCGACCCAGATTGCGTCTGTTTTGAAGGGCAAGCACAAGCCGATTTACACGCCGGGCATGGACTGCGGCGACTTCGTGATCGTGGTCAACGCTGACAAGATCAGCGTGACGGGGCAGAAGCTGGATAGCAAGATCTACTATCGCTATTCCGGCTATCCCAGCGGGCTGGCCGAAGTCAGCCTGCGCGATCAACTCAGGAAGCACCCGGAGCGGGTCATTCAGGCCGCGGTGTTGGGCATGCTCAACCGCAACCGCCAGCGCCGCCAACTGATCAAGAAGCTCAAGGTCTACGCCGGGCCGGAACATCCGCACCAGGCGCAGCAGCCGAAGCCATTCCCGCTTGCGTAAGGAGAAGGTATAGATGTCAGCCAGGTATTATGAGGCAGTCGGTCGTCGCAAGACCAGCACCGCGCGTGTGCGGCTGTATCCCGGCACCGGCACCATTGTGGTCAACGAGCGGCAGATGGCCGAGTACTTCCCGCGGGAAACCGATGTGTTGGCGATTACGCGCCCGTTGCAGATGACGGAGACCGCGGATAGCTACAACATCAGCATCCATGTGGCGGGCGGCGGGCTCACGGGCCAGGCCTTTGCAGCCGCCATGGGCATCGCCCGCGCGCTGTGCGTTGCAGATGAGAACCTGCGCGGCGTGCTGAAGAAGAACGGCTTCCTCGCCCGCGATGCGCGCGCGAAGGAACGCAAGAAGTTCGGCCTCAAGCGCGCCCGCAAGGCCCCGCAGTACACGAAGCGTTAAACTGGGTTACTGGTTGGAAGGTTAGCAGGTTGCAGGTTATTCGTTAGCCTGCAACCTGTAACCTTTTAAACCTGCAACCTGTAACGGGAGGCATCGTGCGCATCGGCATCCTGACCGTCAGCGACCGGAGCGCCCGCGGGGACCGTGAGGACCTGAGCGGGCCGGCTTTGGCGCGTGCGGTGACCGAGCGGCTGGCCGGTGCGGAGATCGCGCAGACCGCCATCGTGCCCGACGACCGCGGGGAGATTGCCGCGACCTTACGGCGGTGGGCCGATGAGCTGGAGTTGGAGCTAATCCTGACGACCGGTGGCACCGGCGTGGCCCCGCGCGATGTGACGCCGGAGGCGACGCTGGCCGTCGTCGAACGCCTGACGCCGGGGCTGGCCGAAGCCATGCGGGCCGAGAGCCTGCGCGTGACGCCGCATGCCATGTTGAGCCGGGGCGCGGCCGGCATCCGGGGCCGCACGCTGATCGTCAACCTGCCGGGCAGCCCGAAGGGCGCAGTCGAGAACCTGCTGGTGATCCTGCCGGTGCTGCCCCATGCCGTTGAACTCCTGCAAGAAGATCCGGACGCCGAACGGCACCATTAGGGCGCATCACGAATCGTGGAGCGAAGCATCCTCAGATGCGGAGCGGTCCAGTCGATGGCGTGCCCGTCCGCAGTTGGGAATGCGAACTCCGCTTCCGGGACAGGTCACGGCACGATGGCCAGCTGGCGGAAGGGGCCGGTCTTGAGGCGCTCCCAGTATCTGCGCTGCTCCACCCCGCCGGCAGAGTAGACCCCCACGCCCTGCGTGCCGATGCCGCGAGCGTAGTCGATGCGATCCATAATCCCCTCAAACGGCGCGACATTGCCGCCGACCCCCAGCCATACCTGCCCCTGTTCTGCGAGCCCTGCATGGCTGTCCGCACACGCGCGCCACTTACGGATGTCGCTGTCGAACGTCGGGCCGTAAATCATGGGCACCAGCGCGTCGAGCGAACCCTCAGTCAGCCAGCGATGCGAGTCCTGGAAGTAGTCGTGGTAGCCCTGGGAGGTGGGGAAATTCATCGCCGGTGTCTTCCGGTAGGTGAACCAGACTGCCGCACTCAGCCGGGCAGCCGGCCGGATGGCGCGCATCATGCGGCGCACCTGCGCCACCCAGGCGGAGATTTGGCCGCGCTGCCAGTCCTCCCGTGTCACAGATGGGTTGGCTGCCTGCCAGCGTGTGAGCGATTCCGGGTCATGCGAGTATTGGCGGCCGGGATAACGCACGCGGTCGAGGTGGATGCCGTCGACCGGGTAGCGGGTCACGATGTCCTGGATGACGGCCAGGTTGTGTGCGTTGACGCGCTCGACGCCCGGGCTGCCCCAGACGTACTCATGACAGGGCACTTCGCCGCTGGCCGACTCGGACATGGGACGCGGCCCGTTCGCCCGCGTCGCGTGCACGCGCCAGCTCCCGTCTGCGCCGAGCGACCAGAAGGGATGCTCGGGCGAGGTGTGGGGTGGCTGGCCGCGGCCGCATTCCCAGATGGAATAAACGTTGACATAAGCATGGAGTTCGAGCCCGCGGTTGTGCGCGGCGCGGATGGCGTGTGCCAGCGGGTCCCACGCAGGGTCACGGCCCAGGGAGGCGGAGGTCGTGCCGGTCAGCCGGTGGGCCCACGGTTCGAGGCCGGGCGCATAGTAGGCGTCACCCATCGCCCGCACCTGGAAGAAGATGATGTTGAAGCCGGCATCTGCAGCCCGGTCCAACAGATAGTCCAAACGGGCCGCGCGCAGCGGCGGACTGCCCCAGTCGAAGCGCGAGATCCACAGTGCCCGCGCCTCGGTCGTCAGCGCAAAACCGTCTTCCAGAGTCATGGCTCACCCGTTTGTAGTCGGCGCTTGAGCGCCCGTGCTGGCTACGGCGCTGAAGCGCCCACTACGAACCCTTGTCTACCACACGCGCATGGCGTGAAAAGACTCGGCAAAGTCCAGCCCGCAGCACTTGCCCGTCTCGCGGTTCCACTCTTCGAGCCACTTCAGCGCCTCTTCCTTCTGGCCGAACTGGCTGACGTGGCAGCGCGTCGCATCCAGCTTCTTCTGCCACGCGGGTGAGATATCCACGGTAATCTCACCCTCGCGGTTGCTGCCGCCGAAGAAGAAGAACCGTTTGACATCGGCCACCTTGACATCATCGACCAGTTGCTCGGGGTGGTAGAGCTCCATCTTGGACGGCATGTAGGCTTCGACTGCCGAACGGCCTGCTGCGGTGTGGTCGGGGTGCGCCTGGCCGGACCAGTAGGGGTCGAACGTGAACACGGTGTCCGGCTGCCAGCGGCGGTAGATGTTGGCGATGGCCGCGCGCAGGGCGAGATCGGCCACCAACTCGCCGTCCGGCAGGCCGAGGAAAAAGACCTCATCCAGGCCGAGGACGCGCGCCGCGTCCATCGTCTCGCGCCGCCGTGTCTCGGCCAGCGTGTCGCGCGTAAAGGCGGGATCGTGCGTGCCAATGTCGCCGTCCGTGCCCAGCAGCAGGGCGACCTTCACTCCCCGGTCGATGAACAGGCCGAGGGTGCCGCCCGCGGCCGTCTCCAGGTCATCCGGATGCGCGGCAACCACCAGCACGCGCTTGACTTCTTCACCAAACTGCTCAATCCCGAACCGTTTCTCTTCTGTCATATCAGCTCCCACTTGATGAGTGCAACGCGTTAGGCGCGCACGGTGTGCGCTCCCGGCGTCTGCCCATTGTAAATCGCATAGGGCATGGGCGGCAAATCGCCGGAGTGCATCCAGTAACTCTGCATTTAACAGCTTCGGGCAGGCGTTGCATCTTTGGCTGATAGTCTCCCGTAAGGTATACTGAGCCGTCATCCCAATCCGGACAAGGAACGTATGGGCACGCTGAACCCGAACATCCCATCACCCGAACTGACGAAAGCCTTGAATGCTGCGGCTGCGCGCATGCGCAAGCTCAATCGGCCAATGTTGACACCGGCGCTGCTGCTGCTGACCTTCACCCAGGAGGCGGGCACCGCGGCCAACCGCCTGCTGGCGGCCTTCGGCACCGAGCGCGGCTTCAGGCTGGAGGAGCTGGCCGCGTCAGCGGAGGCGCTGGCGCGCGCTGTGCCCGGCCTGAACGCCGACTTCACCTTCAACGACGAGAGCGGCCAGCCCGTGCGCATGTCCACCGAAATGGTCATCGTCCTCGACGAGGCGCGCAGCATCGCGGAGGCCAGCGGCGAGAGCCAAATCGGCTCGGAGCACGCGTTGGGCGGGCTGGCAGAGCGCGGGGTCGGCACGGCAGCCATACTACGGCGCTACGGCATCTCCCGCGAGACACTGGCGAGCAGGCTGACGACCTCGGCGCAGAACAAGCGCGTGTCCGGCCAGGACCAGGTGGCGCAGGCAAAAGGCGGCGAGGGCGCGCCGGTGCACGTGCGTGAGGACTTGATGCACGACCTGCTGGGGCTGTTGGCGCTGGCGAACCACCGCCATGTCATCCTCGTGGGTGACGCCGGGGTAGGCCGCCGGTCGCTCGTCCAAGGCCTCGCGCTGTTGATGGCGGAGGGGAAGGGGCCGGCCGGGCTGGCGAACCTCGTGACGGTGTCCGAGCACGCGCTGCTGACCGACGCAGAGAAGGCTGTCGAGACGGCCATGAGCCAGGCGCGCGACGGCATCCTGTTCATCCCTAACATCGAACGCTTTTTCAACGGGCCGACCGTCAATGCGGAATTCCCGAAGGCCACGCGCGCGGTACAGCGCGCGTTCCTCAATCTCCGCCCGGTGGTCCTGGCGAGCACGACGGACCCGGCTTGGAACGAACGGCTGGCCGGCGACAGCACCGTGCGCGAGAACAGCCACCGCCTGCGTGTGGCCGAGCCGACGGTGGACGAGACCGTTGCCATTCTGGGGGTCCACAAGCGGCGGCTGGAGCACGATTACGCGGTTCAAATCGCCGAAGGCGCGCTGCCTGCGGCCGCGAACATGGCGAAGCGTTACGTTGCGGGCACTCCGCTGCCGGCGTCGGCGCTGGCTGTGCTGCACCGTGCGGGCGCGCTGCTCAAGCTGGCCGCGCAGTCCGCGGGTGGGACCGCGGCGGTGCCGGGCGACTCCGTCCTGGATGCGGATGATGTGGCCGTCGCGGTGAGCGTGATGACCGACATCCCGGTCTCCAAGCTGGGCGTGGACGAGCGGGCGCGCTATGCGCACATGGTCGACGCGCTGCACCAGCGGATTATCGGGCAGGACGATGCCGTGTTGTCGGTCAGCCGGGCGGTCAAGATTGCGCGCGTCGGGCTGAAGGACCCGAAGCGGCCCATCGGCTCCTTCCTGTTCCTGGGGCCGACGGGCGTCGGCAAGACCGAGCTGGCGAAGGCGCTGGCCGAGTTCATGTTCGGCTCAGAGGACGCGATGGTTGTCCTCGACATGACCGAGTACCAGCAGGACCATACGGTCAACCGGCTGATCGGCGCGCCGCCCGGCTATGTCGGGTATGAGGGGGGCGGCCAGCTCACCGAGAAAGTGCGCCAGCGGCCACACACGGTCGTACTGTTCGACGAGGTGGAGAAGGCCCACCCGCGTGTGCTCGACGTCCTGCTGCAGATCATGGAGGAAGGCCGGCTGACCGACGCGCAGGGCCGCACGACGAGCTTCAGCGAGACGGTCATCCTGATGACGAGCAACATGGGCTCCATCTACCTGGACAAGCCCGTGATGACGGATGAGATGCGCGAGCAGGTGATGGAGGTCGTCCGCACCACGCTGCGGCCCGAGTTCCTCAACCGCATCGATGAGATCGTTATGTTCCTGCCGCTGACGTCCGAGCAGCTCCGCAAGATTCTGCACCTGCTGCTCAAGACGGAAAAGAAGATGCTCGATGCGCAAGGGGTGACGCTGGAAATCAGCGAGCCGGCAGTGGACTGGATGTTGGCGCAGAACGATCACCCGGAGTGGGGCGCGCGGCCCCTTCGCCGGATCATCCAGAAGAACCTGCGCGAGCCGCTGGCCGACTGGCTGCTCAACGAGGCGCCCGGCAAGGGCGCGCACGTTGCAGTGGATGCCGGGGAGACGGGCCTGGCCTTTCACATGAGCGGAAACGGCGCGGGCGACGCCGAGTAATTCACAGACAAAACGGGGTTCTGCCAGAACCTCGTTTTCTTTACGCGTCATTTGTACATTTATTGCAATATCATAGTACACTACTCACAGATTTCCCTATGAGGAGTACGAAGATGGGTAACTACCAGGTGGTTTTCCGGCTGCGGGTAGATGGGCTCGTGGACCACGAGGCGCTCCGGCGCTTAATCGACGAGGTGTACTTCCCCGCATTGCACGACGGACCGACGCGCGCGGGCATGGTTACGGAGACCTTGCTGCTGGGCGGTCAGTCCGAGGACGTTGGGGGTGATTACTGGTTGTACGTCCGGTGGGAGGGCATCGAGCCGAGGCTACAGTGGGTCTTGCCGAATGACACTTCTGAAGCGGCCATGCAACTGGCTGCACTGGGCGTCAAACCAGAGCACGTCGGCAGCCACCGTATCCTGGCCGCGCGTCAGAGCTCCCTATAGGACGCAACCACGGAACAAACGGATCAGGCGGAAGAGCGGAGGAGCCGCATTTGAGAATGCGGACTCCTCTGCTTGTTCCGGTGGTCAGATCTGCTCGAACAGGTCCGGGAAGTCCGAGCCGATGCTATCCACGCCCATGTGGGCTAACATGCGGATGGTGGGCAGGTCGTTGGGGTTCCACGCGCTGACCGCGATGCCGGCGGCATGGGCCTGCTGCACCATCGCAGGCGTGACATGCGCCCAATTCGGGTTGAGGGAGGCTGCGCCGGCCAGCCGTGCCGCAGCGACCGGATCCACCAGTCCGCCGACGTACAGGATACCGGTGACGACCTGTGGCTCGATGAGCTTCGCCTCGCGCAGCACCAGGTGGTCGAAGCTGATGACAATGGCCTTGTCGAGCATGGCGAACTCGCGCAGCAGGTTGATGACCTTGCTCGCAATGCCCGGATAGTAGATGGGGCCGTTCTTGATTTCGATGGCGACCGGCACGCGGTCCACCGCCCAGGCCAGCAGCTCGCGCAGCGTCGGCACCTGCTCGCCCGCAAACCTTGGGTCAAACCACGAACCCGCATCGAGCTGCTTCAACTCGGCCAGCGTCAGGTCTTTGATGAAGCCGTGGCCGTTCGTCGTGCGATCCACCGTATGGTCGTGCATGACGATCAATTCGCCGTCTTTGCTCAGGTGGACGTCCGTCTCGACAGCGGCCACCCCGATCTCGCACCCCCGATTGAACGAAGCAAAGGTGTTCTCCGGCGCATGACCTTTGGCCCCGCGATGTCCCACGCGGCCGACCGGCGCGCCGGGCTGGCGCAACAAAGCATATGCCATGATGATGCCTCCTAGATGTTAGGCCTTCGAGGTTTCAGGCCAGGCGTAGCCAGGCACAACCTCGAAGGTCTTTATTCGTACTTCTCGACTTTGAACCGGTACAGGTCCACCGGCTCCTGTGGCCCGAGGCCGGCTTTCATGCGCGCGTAGCGTACCTGAGTCGCCACGTCATCGATGCCTTCGATGTCGGGCAGCAACAGCCCGCGGCGCCAGCCGTGCTGGACGATGACGCCGTACTGCCGGGGGTCCAGCTCGGCCTCGGATGCGATGCGCTCAGCCGGGTGGAGCACGCTGACGTCAATCACGAGGTCGGCCAGCTCACCGGCCGTGACCGGGGGAAAGCGCGGGTCGCGCGTGGCCGCAGAGAGGGCGTTGTTGATGACCTCCTGGGCCAGCGTGTCCTCGGTTGCCGCAATGGTGCCGATGCAGCCGCGCAGCTCGCCGGTGCTGCGGGTGTGGAGCGTCACGAATGCGCCCGCCGGCTCACCGGACACGGGTGCGGGCGCCTCTGCCGGTTGCAGGCGCCGCCCATGGCGCACGTGGGCCTCAATTGCGGCGCGGGCCAACTGGACCAGCGGGTGTTCCATCTTGACCTCCTCATCAAGCGGCGCTCGTCTGCCAGGCGGGTGGGCTACTACTCGGCCAGCTCCCCTGTCAGCTCCGGGTCGGCCCAGACGGCCCAGGCCCAGGAATGCTCGCCCAGGCCATCGGTCGCCAGCGTCAGGCGCAGGACATTGCCTGCCTGGAAGGGCAGCTTGACCTCAAACGGCAGCCAGGTGCGCGGGTAGACTGCCCGGCTCCATACCTGCCAGCCATCCACGCGCACCCGAAATGCGACCAGGTGGTCATCGCCCTGTCCGCCGTCGCGAATCCCGATGGCCGCACGCAGCCGCAGGTCCTTGAGCCCTGCGGGCACCGGCACATGAAACTCGATCTGTGCCTCGCCGTTGACGGGGGGATGCTGCCAGAGTGCGGACCGGCGTTCGCCACCGACCACGGCCTCAGCCAGCTTGACTTCCATGCCCTTGGATACTTTGGTCGCGCGGACATCGGCCTGGGCGAAGTTTTCGAGGAAGCTGTAGCGCCAGGGGCGGCCCACGTCGCGGTCGCCTGCCGCGGCGTGCTCGCTGCGCCAGCGGAGGTAGGCCACGTACTCGCGCACGAGCGCCTGGTCGGCGGGCGCGAGCGCGGCAATGCTCTGGAGCAGGTCCTGATCCGGTGCGGTCTGAGTGGTCATCATTCTCCCTCGCTAGCGGGACGCGTGCTGCGCCTCGAACATGCCCTGGGCCTTCGCAATATGCAGGTAGCCCGCGCGCTCGATCTCGAATTCTACGAGATGCTGAAAATCGGCCAGTTGCGCGGCTGTCAGCTCCGTGCCCTGCGGCAGCATCGAGCCGACGTAAGCGGCCAGCAACGCCGCATCGGTGACGTGCAGGGCATCCGCATAGATATGCAGGCGCACCGCGTCGAAGGTCCGGCCCAGGATAACCGCGCCGTTCTCCAGCCCGAAACGTTCCGCCGGCCCGCCCGTGTCATAGGGGATGGCCGGGTCGAAGCGGCGGACGAGGTCGGTGATGCCCTTCAGGTGGCCGTGCCCCACGGTGGAGGCATACAGGCGACCGCCGGCGCGCAGCACGCGGCGCAACTCGCGCAGTGCGGCGTCAATGTCGGGAACGTGGTACAGCATGTGATTGGCGATGACCACATCGAAAGCGCCCGGCTCAAATGGGAGCGCCTGTGCGTCTGCGACCTGGAAGGTGAAGGCCGGTTGGCCGCTGCGCGGCGGGGCGCCCAGCGCAGCGCGGGCCGCATCCACCATACCCGGCGAAAAGTCGGTCAGTGTGATGCGAGCACTGTCGGGCAGGCGGTCGACGTTCTGGGTCCAGAGGGAGCCGGGGCCGCAGCCCACCTCCAGCACCGTTTCGCCCGCGCTGAGCCGGAAGTGATCGAAGATCCAGCGCATCCAGCCGTATGGGTTGGTGCTGCACTGCTGGTGCAGGGCAATGCGGGCGTTCAGGTTGTCGGCGTCGCGGTACTGCTGGGCGGCATAGGCCGGATCGTGGTAGCTGTCCATGCGCAGATTCTAGCATTGTCGCGCGATTCGCGCCAAGTGGTGATTAACAAGAAAGGCGGAGGCACGACGCTGTGCCTCCGTCAGGTCAAACCGGCATCCGTCGCAGAGCTTCGGGACCGGGTCGGCCGCTCTCAGCCCAGCCTTTGCCGCAGCACGTCTTCGAGCGCGGGTTGGCCGATGACCTGGAGTTCGTAGCTTACGCGCTGGACCGGGTGATAGATAGTCGCAACACGCGTCAGGTCAATGGGTGTGGCCGAGATGACCAGATCACACGGCACGCGCCGGATGGTCTCTTCGAGGTCCTTGACCTGCTGGCCACCATAGCCCATCGCGGGCAGCAGCGTGCCGATGTCAGGATACTTCTCAAAAGTCTCGGTGATGGTGCCGACGGTGTAGGGTCGCGGGTCGATGATTTCCGCGGCGCCGAAGCGCCGGGCCGCGACGATGCCCGCACCGTACTTCATCTCGCCGTGGGTCAGCGTGGGTCCGTCCTCGATGACCAGCACGCGCTTGCCGCGGATGGCTGCGGCATCGGGCAGGAAGATGGGTGACGCGGCCTCGATGACCACTGCATCCGGGTTGACCTGCGCGGCGCTCTCGCGCACTGCGGTGACATGGGCGAGGTCCGCGGTGTCGACCTTGTTGATGACGATGACATCCGCCATGCGGAAGTTCGCGGCGCCGGGCCAGTAGGTTAGCTCGTGCCCCGCGCGATGCGGGTCTGCCACGACGATGTGCAGGTCAGGCTTGTAGAAGGGCAGGTCATTGTTGCCGCCATCCCACAGCACGACATCGGCCTCTTGCTCGGCCTGGCGCAGGATGGCCTCGTAATCGACGCCCGCATAGACGATGACGCCCCGGTCGATGTGCGGCTCGTACTCCTCGCGTTCCTCGATGGTGCAGTCGTGCGCGTCCAGGTCCGCATAGGTCGCGAACCGCTGCACGCGCTGGGCAACAAGGTCACCATACGGCATCGGGTGGCGGACGGCCACAACCTTCTTGCCCATCTTCTGCAGGGCTTCGGCCACGTAGCGGGTCGTCTGCGACTTGCCGCTACCCGTGCGCACCGCACAGACCGCGACGACCGGCTTGCTGGACGGGAGCATGGTCTGCTGCCGCCCGATGAGCCGGAAGTCTGCGCCGGCCGCAACGACCGCCGCCGCCTTGGTCATGACGTACTGGCTGTTGACGTCCGAGTACGCGAAGATCACCTCATCTACCCGCAAGCTGTGAATGAGGTCCACCAGCTCGCCCTCCGGATGGATGGCAATCCCCTGCGGGTAGAGCCGCCCGGCCAGCTCCGCCGGATAGCGCCGTCCCTCGATGTTCGGGATCTGTGTCGCGGTGAAGGCTACGACCTCGTAGTCTTCGTTGTCGCGGAACAGCGTGTTGAAGTTGTGGAAGTCGCGCCCCGCGGCGCCCATAATCAGGATACGTTGCTTCGCCATTGATCGCTCCATTAGCATGTATGCTCCGTTAGCAAGTATGCTCCGTTAGCATGTATGCTCCGTTAGCATGTATGCTGCGTTATCGTTTGGTTTCGGTGCTGCTATCACTCGTCGACATCGACGGTCGCGGCCGGTAGACTGCGCGTGCGAACATCACACCCAGGAAATAGAGGCCGAGCAGCGGCACCATGACCAATGCCATGTTGACCGGGTCCACCGTCGGGGTGATGGCTGCGGAGACGAACGCCACACCCGCAATGGCGTAGCGCCACTGCTTCGCCATCACCTTCGGTGAGACGAGGCCTAGCCGGGCGAGCATTGCCATCACCAGCGGCGTCTCGAAGGCAGCGCCAATCCACAAGAGGACGGCCAGGACAAAGGAGTAATAGGGCCGGATATCCCAACTGGGCTGCGCAATCGAGCCGCCCGTGCCCAACAGGAAGGGCAACATCACCGGCAGCAGGACATAGTAGGAGAAGGCAATCCCGCCGATGAAGAAGAGCAGCACCAGCGGCGCGCCGATGATGGCCACCGTCTTGAACACCGCAATTTCCTGCGGGTTCTCCAGCGCGGGCCGGATGAACATCAGAATCTGGTACAGCATCACCGGCAGAGCCAGCACCAGTGCCGCGCTGAAGATGATCTCCATGCGGACCCAGATCATGTCCGTGGGCCGCAGGAAGATGAAGAGGGCATTCCCGGCCGGCGACTGGAGGAACTGCAGGATGGCGTCCACAAAGAAGGCCGTGGCAATGGCGCCGACCAGCATGGTCCCCATGACGACAAAGATGCGCTTGCGCAACTCCACCAGGTGCTCGACCGCGCCGTACATAATCTGGATAAGGTCGTACAGCGGGCTTTCGCTGGCCGCCCACATGCCGCGGGCCGCGTCCAGAGTCAGCGGCTCCTGCTCGGCCTGGGAGCGCCGGAAGTTGGTGAGCATCAGCCACAGTTGTTCGAGCCCGCGCGGCAGCTTGCTGGGGCCGAGCAGGGCAACGGCAATGATGATGAGAAGGACGAAGCCAAAAACGCCGGTAAACGACATGGGTCAGGCCTCCGTGCCTGGGGCCGGCTGCTGCGGCTCGGAAGGAGATGGGGCGTCGGGCGCCGTCGTAGGTGGGGCATCAGATGCAGCGTCTGGCACCGTGGACGGTTCAGCCGTTGGGGCGGGTTCGGAACTCGGGCCAGGCGAGCCGGGCGGCAGGATGCGGTTCTCGGGCTCTGCCGCGGGCGGCGCGTCCTGCGCAGGTGCGGGGCTAGCTGATGCGGGGCCGGCTGCGGCGGCTGCGGCTGCGGCACCTGCCGCGTCGGGGTTCTCGCCCGTCTCGGCCGCTTTGATCTCGCGCATGACCGACTGGCGCAGGGCCTGGCCGGGGTTGCGGAAGGCCTGGGCGGCAGTCGCGACGTCCTTGAGCGAAGTGCCGGCCTCCTGGAAGGGTTGGGCGACTTCTTTGGCCGGGGCCTCGATGGCAGAGCGCGCCTGGTCAATCTCGCGCGAGAACTCGCGGGTGGCACGGCGCATGTCCTTCATCGCACGGCCCATCTTCGAGCCAATCTGCGGCAGCCGGTCGGGTCCGAACACCGCCAGCGCGACAATCAGGATGACGACAAGTTCAAGCGGCCCAATTCCGAGGATGTCCACAATTCATTCCTTGTCAGGCGTGCCGGATGCAGGCGCGCCGGGCGTGGCGTGCAGTTCGATGCGCTCCCCCCCGCTGACGGCCGCGCCGAGCACGCCGTTGACGAAGCGCGAGCTGTTGTCGCTGCCGAACAGCTTGGCGAGGTCGACGGCTTCATTGATGGCAACTTTGGGTGGCGTGCCGGTGGCCCCGCTCAGTTCGTAGATAGCGATGCGCAGGATATTGCGGTCGATAACGGCAATCTGCTGCACGGGCCAGGCCGGGGCATACTTATGAATCAACGCGTCCAGCCCATCCCGGTGGCGCACGATGCCGCTGACCAACTGGCGCGCGAAGGCTTCGCCTTCCGGCGGCAGCGGATTGTCCGTCAGCCGGTTGGCCAGCGCGTCACCGGCCTGGTGGCTTGTAGTATCAAGTTCGTAAAGGACCTGGAGGGCGGAGATGCGTCCCTGCCGTCGAATCTGCACGTAAAGAACCCTGCCTTCGTATTTCAGGAAGCGTTGGCGCTGTTCGCGACCGGGATGGCGACGTCATCGATGTAGACGTCTACCGTCGCGACCGGCATCCCGACCATCTCTTCGAGGGCACGGGTGATTTCGGTCTGCAGCGTCGAGCCTAGCTTGAGCATGTTGCTGTCGTTGTCAGCCACAATATGCACTTCGACCTGGACGCCAGCCTCACCCACCAGGACCCCGATCCCGTCCTCGACCGCCGCGCCCGCGCGCAGGCTGCGCATGCGTGGGGGGATGGGCGCCAGCCGCCGCACCCCATGCTGGTCCAGGGTCGTCTGTTTGACGATGGTCGTCAGCACGAGCGGTGCAATGGTGACCTTGCCCTGTACTTGGTTCATTCTATCACCTCTTCACCCCGGTTACTGCATCACCAGCCCGCCATCCACGCTGAGCACCTGGCCGGTGATGAAGGCAGCCCGGTCGCTGGCGAGAAACGCCACAGCGTAGGCGACCTCCTCCGGCTGGGCGAAGCGGCCCAGGGGGGTCATGCTGATGGCCGCCTGCTTCTGCTCTTCGGTCAGCACGTTGGTCAGCGCGGTCGGCACGAAGCCCGGCGCGACGGCATTGACGGTGATGCCGCGCGGCCCGATCTCCTTCGCCAGCGACTTCGTGAAGCCGATCAGTCCGGCTTTGGAGGCGGCATAGTTCGTCTGGCCCGCCTGGCCGGCCATCGCGACGACCGACGTGATGTTGATGATGCGGCCATAGCGCTGTTTGAACATGGTGCGCAGGACGGCCTTGCTGCAATTGTATGCGCTTTTGAGATTCGCCGCCAATACGGTATCCCAGTCATCTTCGCTCATCATCATCAGCAGCATATCGCGGGTCGTGCCCGCGTTGTTGACGAGGATATCGACCCGGCCGAAGCGGTCCACGGTGGCCTTGATGAGCGCCTGCGCATCTGCCAGGCGGCTGACGTCGGCCTGTACGGCGAGCGCCTGCGTGCCGCGTTCGGTCAGGCCGGCGACGACCGCCTCAGCCTGCGCCGCGCTGTCACGGTGGTTGATGACAACGTGCGCGCCCTGGCTCGCCAGTTCCGCCGCAATCGCGGCGCCGATGCCCCGCGAGGCCCCGGTGACGATGGCAACCTTGTCCTGTAGCATGTTCCTGACTCCTGGTGCGGCTTTCAATGCTGCTATGGAAACGTGGAATTCCGCATCTGAGGATGCGGAACGGCCCACATGGCCGGCGTGATCCTTTGCATCTGAGGATGCAAACTCCTCTTCCTGGTCGCCACGTCCCCTTAACCAACCACAAGAGCGCCTACTACCATCTGCTACAGCGCCGCAATGTCCTCCGGCGTGCGCACGTTGGCCGTGGCTGCATCGGACAGGATGCGTTTCATCAGGCCCGCGAGCACGTCGCCGGGGCCGACTTCCACGAAGCGCGTGACGCCCAGCGCCGCCATCGCCTGGATGGATGCGGTCCAGCGCACGGAGGCGGTCAGTTGACCCACCAGTTCCTCCCGGATGGCTGCAACGCTCTCGAGGGGCCGGGCCTGGATGTTGCCGATGATGGGCACGGCCGGCTCGCGAAACGGGGTCGCGGCCACGGCCACGGCAAACTCGGCTGCCGCGGGCGCCATGAGTGCGGAATGGGCGGCAATGCTGACGGCGAGAGGGCGGGGACGCCCGCCCGCCGCGCGGGCCAGCTCGACGGCCGCGGCAACGCCCGCGGGTCCACCCGAAATAACAACCTGGCCGGGTGCGTTGTAGTTGGCGACCTGGACACTCTCACCGCTCTCGCGGCCGGCCTGTTCGCACAGGGCCGCAACTTGCTCGTCGTCCAGCTTAAGGATGGCGGCCATGCCGCCCGGATGAGTGCGGCCGGCTGCGGCCATCAGTTCCCCGCGCGTGCGGGTCAGCCGGACGGCATCCGCAAAGGCCAGGGCGCCCGCGGCGACCAGCGCGCTGTATTCACCGAGGCTGTGACCCGCAACGCAACAGGGTGCGGGCAGGTCGGGTCGGGCTGCGTGCAGGGCACGCCACGCGGCGATACTGGTGGTCAGGATGGCGGGCTGCGCGTTGATGGTCTCGGTCAGCGTTTCTGCCGGGCCTGCGAAGCATAATTCGGACAGCGGGAACCCGAGGATGGCATCCGCTTCGGCGAAGGTGTCACGCGCGACGGGATAGGCGTCCGCCAGAGCGCGGCCCATGCCGGCGGCCTGCGACCCCTGGCCGGGGAAGAGGTAGGCAATGTCACAGCTCATGGGTCTGATGGGGCCTACTTTCGATGTGATGGTGTTAATTCAGACAAGAGAGGGGACATGGGTCAGACCCAGGTCCCCCCTGATGCCGGTACGATGACTGATGTGTCCTGCCGGTGGCCCGGCGGGCCCTCATGCGGGGCCGGCGTGCCACTGAGCGTCAGGAGCTTTTCTTTTCCGACTCCACTTCGAAGACGGTCTCGCCCTTGTAGGTGCCGCAATCCGGGCAGGCGTGATGCGGCAGCCGCATCGCGCCGCACTGCGGGCAGCGCACGATGTGGGTGGCGGGCAGGGAATCGTGGGCGCGGCGGCGGTCGCGGCGACCCTTGGAGATCTTACGTTTTGGCTGAGGTGGCACTGGTTATACTCCTTATGCGTTCTGATCGTCTGCACGATCGTTTTCACGACTTTTGAGAAGGTCCGTCAGCGGGCCCCAGCGCGGATCCGGTTCCGGCTCACAGTCGCACGGCCCTTCATTCAGGTTTTCGCCGCAGGTGGGACACAGCCCGCGGCAGGTTTCACGACACACCGCATTCAGCGGCGCGGCCAGCAGCGCGTCCTGGCGGACCACTTCGGTCAGGTCCAGGATGTGGTGCTCGTCAATCCACAGCGCCTCATCGTCTTCTTCGGGCGCAATGGTGCGGCCGGTCAGGAGGTCGATCGTAGGCCGGAATAGCTCCTCGATTTCGACTTCCAGCGGCACCGTGACCGGTTCCAGGCAGCGCGCGCAGGCCAGCGTCGCCTCGCCGGCGAGCTCCCCATGCACGAGGATGCCCGCATTGGTATTCATCAGGCGCACGGGCCCGCGAAGCTCGTGTTCGCGGTTGCCGCCGCTCAGTTCCGGCGCCAGTTCGTGCAGGTTGACGGCAACCTCAGCCTTGCGCGATGACCCGACGGTATCCCTGAGCAGTTGTGCGACATTGAAGCGCAAATCATCCATTACAACCTGTTCCATTCGATAATGTTCACGGCCGGCCGCCCCGTGTGCGAGCCTGCGTACGGCGCGTGAAACCTGGCGGCCATGCGCCAAGCGATTATTATAGGTGAGAGAGGGTGCAATGTCAAGAAGTGCGCCCAGGACTGTCGCGGCCCGGGCCGGGCTCGCCGGCCTGGCTCAGGGCGCGCTGTCCGGCCTGCACTTCCCGCAGCACCCGCACGAGGCGGGCTTCCAGGGCGGCGAACTGGTTGATGACGTACTGGTCAGCTTCGGCCTTGAGGCTGTCGGCAGCCTTCTCCGCTTCCTGTTGAATCTCGCGCGCCCGCTGGCGGGCCGTCTGGACAACGCTTTGATCGTCCAGGCGGGCGTGGGATTGCGTCTCGGCTTCCTCGACGATGCGCCGCGCCTGGGCGCGCGCCTCCGAGAGGATGCGGTCGCGCTCGCCTGAGATGCGCTGGCCGACGCGCAGCTCGTCGGGTGTGGCCGCGCGCATATTCTTGATGATGTGGCGCAGGGCCGATTCATCGATCAGGAGCTTGCCGCCAAGGGGCATCTTGTTGGCTGTCTTTACGAGTTCCTCGAGCTCATCTATCAGTGCTTGCATGGTCAAATCACCCCTATCGTCAGTCGCGCGAGGTCCGGATCGGCACGGAAGCGGTCGCGTCCGGATGAATGCCCGCAAAGCGTGCGTGCAGTGCGTTCCGGATGGCCGGCGGCGCCAGGTGTTGCACATCGCCGCCCAGCAGCGCCACTTCTTTGAGGATGGACGAGCTGAGGTAGGCGTATTCCAGGCTGGTCATCAGGCAGATGACCTCCAGGCCGGGATCGAGCTTCTTGTTGGTCAGCGCCATCTGGAATTCGAACTCGAAGTCCGAGATGGCCCGCAGCCCGCGCACAAGGACGGAGGCGCCGATTTCGCGCGCAAACGCGACGGTCAGTCCATGATAGGGCAAGACCCGCACGTTGGGCAAATGGGCGACACACTCCTGCGCCAGGGCGATGCGCTGGACGGTTTCGAAGGTCAGCGTCTTGGGTGGGCTGTCGTAGATGCCGATGACCAGCTCTTCGAACAGGCCCGCGGCCCGCGTCGCAATGTCGATATGCCCGTTATGAATCGGGTCAAAAGTGCCGGGATAAAGCGCTCGCATGAATGTGATACTCCGCTAGCTAACGTCGCCCGCGCCGCGCCAGAACGCAGCTACCTGGGCGGCCAGGCCGTGATGCTGCGGGAGGGTCAGGTCCGGGTCGGCCGCGAACATCGCCTGCGCAGCCGCACGGGCCAGTTCGAGCGTGCGCATGTCGCTCAACTGCGCGGTGCGCAACGGCGGCAGGCCGCTCTGCCGTGTGCCGAAGAAATCGCCCGGCCCGCGCAGGTCCAGGTCAATCTGGGCCAGGGCAAAGCCGTCATTGTTGGTCTCCAGAGCCTGGAGACGGCGCACGCCGTCGCCCTGTTCCACATCCGAGACGAGGATGCAGTAGGAGGCGTGCGGGCCACGGCCCACGCGGCCGCGGAACTGGTGGAGTTGGGCCAGCCCGAACCGCTCCGCGCCCTCGATGAGGATGACGGTGGCGTTCGGCACGTCGATGCCCACCTCGACCACGGAGGTCGCCACGAGCACATCCAGCTCGCCGGCGCTGAAAGCGCGCATCACGGCGTCCTTCTCCTCGCCCTTCATCCTGCCGTGCAGCAGCCCGACGCGCAGCTCCGAGAACACGGTCTGTTGCAGCCGCGCGTGTTCCTCGACGGCAGCTTTCGCGTCGGTGGTCTCCGACTCCTCGACGAGCGGGTAGACGATGAACGCCTGCCGGCCGGTCTGCGCCTGGCGGCGGATGAAGTCGTAGGCGCGCTCGCGCTGCGCGGTCGTCAGCCACTTGGTCTTGATGGGCGTGCGGCCTGCGGGCATCTCGTCGATGACGGAGATGTCCAGGTCGCCGTAGATGGTGAGGGCCAGCGAGCGGGGGATGGGCGTCGCGCTCATGACAAGCATGTGGGGCTGCTGGCCCAGCGACTGGGACCCCTTCTGGCGCAGCGCGGCGCGCTGTTCCACGCCGAAGCGGTGCTGCTCATCCACCACGGCCACTGCGAGCTCACGGAACTCGACGCCCTCCTGCACCAGCGCGTGCGTGCCGACCGCGATATCTGCGTCGCCCGCGGCCAGCGCGGCCAGCGCCTCTGCGCGTTCGGCCGCGCGCAGGCTGCCCGTCAGTGTGACGACCCGGATGGGCCGGTCGAGCACCGGATGCACCAGGCCCTCGAACATGCGGCCAAAGGAGCGCGCGTGCTGCTCCGCAAGGATTTCGGTCGGCGCCATGATGGCGCCCTGGCTGCCGTTGGCAACGGCGACCCATAGCGCGGCCGCGGCGACCGCGGTCTTGCCCGAGCCGACGTCGCCCTGCAGCATCCGGCTCATGGGCCGTGTGTGCGCAAGGTCCGCCAGGATGCCGTCCAGCGCGCGGCGCTGTGCCGCGGTGAGGCTGAAGGGCAGAGAGGCGAGGAAGGGGGCCAGCCGCGCCTCGTCCGCCTGGAGCGCGTGGCCCGGCTGACCCTGGAAACGCTGCCGTGCGGCCAGCACGCCGAGCTGGAGGATGAAGAACTCGTCAAAGCTCAGGCGTTGGTGTGCGGCTGCGAGCTGTTCCTGGCTGTCGGGAAAGTGGATTTGCGTCAGGGCCCTCGCGAGCGGCACCAGGCCCGCGGTGCGGCGCACCTCGTCGGGCAGGAAGTCGACAGTCTCCTCGGCCCAAGTGTTGATGGCACTGCGCATCAGCTTGAGAAGCCAGTTGTTCGACAGGCCCTCGGTCAGCGGGTAGATGGGCACGAGGCGGCCGGTGTTAAGCTGGTTGCGATCGAGCGGCTCGAAGTTAGGATGGCGCATGGTCATCACGCCGCGATAGCTGTCCACCTTGCCGCTGAATGCGTACGCGTAGCCCTTCTGCAACTGTTTTTCGATGAAGGGATTGAACCACGTCATCTGCATCTCGCCGGTGCCGTCACCGACCACCGCGGTCACCATCTTGCGGTCATCCCCGATGGGCCGGCTCTTGATGCTCCAGACGGTGCCGATGACCGTGACCTCCTCGCCCCACTTGAGCCGGTTGATGGTCTGCAGCTTGCTGTAGTCGTCATAACGGTGGGGCAGCAGGTAGAGCAGGTCGCGCACGTTCTCGACGCCCAGCTTGGCCAGCTTCTGCGCAAAGCTGGGGCCCACGCCCGGCAGGCGGGTGACAGGGGCATCCAGGCCCAGGCCCGGCTCGGCCGGCACGGCGGCCGGGGGCTGCGCCGGCTCGCGGCGGCGGGGCTCGGTTTCGCGCGGTTCGCCGGCGCGCGCGGGCACGCTCGCCGGCGGCACTGCCGCGGGCGGCGGCGCACTGCTGGGCACGCGGGGCGGTTCGGCTCGCGGCGCGGGGCAGGCAGGCTTGCTGCGCGAGGGCACGAATTGGTCGTTCAGCCGGGGCGCCTCCGCGGACGGTGCGGCGGAGCTGCCGGCTTCCGGGCGCTCGGCAGGCCCATCGGTGGCTGCAGCTGGCGGCGCAGCCTCGGCCGGGCCGGCTACGCTCTCGCGCGCACCGGCCAGGATTTCGCCCGCGCTGCGGATGACTTGCTCCAGGATGCGCTCGCGCGCGGCCGGGTCGTCAATCGCCGGGTAGCCGAGCAGCAGGGCGATAATCTGGTTGATGGCCGTCGAGTTGCCTGCTTCGGCGCGGGCATCCGCTTCCCACCGGCTGACGAACTTGTCCAGCCCGCCGATGACGGCCTTGTTGCGATAGCCCTGTTTCTTTTCCAGGGCCAGGACTTTCAAAAGACGAGAAATCGCGCTATCCATCTATCCCTCACCGTCACCGGACGCCTTCGTACACCATGACGCCCAGCGCCCGTGGACCAATGTGGACGGCCAGCGACGGAGAATAGCCGATGACGGGGAACTCGCGACGCGGGAAGGTCAGTTCAAGCCGTTCAAGCAGTTGGGCAGCTTCCGCCTCAAAACCGTATTGCACCAGGTAAAGCTGGTCGATGCGTGAGAACTCGACGATGAAATCGTGCAGCTTGTCCACCGCGCGCGCGTAGTTGCGCACCTTCTCGATGGGCACGAAGTCGCCGTCTTCCATCATCGCCAGGGGCTTCAGATCCAGCATCGTGCCGAGCACCGTCTGTGCCGAGCCGAGCCGGCCCCAGGCTTCCAAGTAGTCCAGGCTGTCGGAGAAAAACAGCGCGTACATATGGGGGATCATGCCGCGCACGATCTTGACGACCTCCACCTGGGAGGCGCCTGCGGCAGCTGCCTTCGCGGCGGCCTCCACGATGAGCCCCAGCCCGATGGACGTGGTCAGCGTGTCCAGCACGATGATGCGCTGGCGCCCCATGAAGCCGCTCGACGCACGGCGCACGATCTCGCCGGTATCGTGCAACGCGCCGGAGCCGTGGATGCAGACCACGCTGTCCGTGACCTGCCCCAGCCTGGAGAAGAGGGCCTGCGCCTGGCTGAGCGCAGGCGCGTCGACCGTGATGCTCTTCGGGTCCTGCGCCATCCGGCGCAGCAGCGTCTCATCGGTATGATTCACCCGTTCCGGGTAGACCTGTGTCCCCGCCCGCACCATCAGCGGGAGCACTTCGATGCCGTATTCGGCAACCAGGGCCACGTCTGGCAAATAGGCGCTGCTGTCCGTAACAATCTTGACCTGTGCCACGATTACTCCGCCGAAATGATGTAATGATAAAACGGCTGTCCGCCTGCGACGACTTCGATTTCCTGTTTCGGATACCGGTCGCGTAGCATCGTCTGAAGCGCGAGCGCATCGCCCTCTGTGACGGGTGCGCCGTAGTAGAGCGTGATGATTTCCAGGTCGGCCGCGTGCATCTGTTCGAGCAGGGTGGCGGCGACGCTGGCGGCATCCGGACCGGTGGTGGTTAGTTCATCGTTGAGCAGGCCGATCACCGCACCTGCCCGAACCTGGATGCCGTCGAAGTTTGCATCCTGGACGGCCACCGTCACCTCGCCGGTCTCGACGGTCTTGAGCGCAGCCTGCATGGCGCGCACGTTGTTATCCAGCCCGGTGTGCGGGTTGAGTGTCAGCAGTGCGCTGATGCCCTGCGGCACGCTCTTGCTCGGCACGACGACGACGTTCTTGCCCTCCTGGGCGGCGAGCGCCTGGGCCTGGCCCGCGGCCATCACGATGTTGCCGTTGTTCGGCAGGATGATGACCTCTGAAACCGGCAGCTTGCGTACGCCTTCCAGCAGGTCGTGCGTGCTGGGGTTCATGGTCTGCCCGCCGGCGATGACCACGTGTGCGCCCATGCTGCGGAACACGTCGGCCAGCCCGTCGCCGGGCGCGACCACGACGATGCCCGGGCCATCGATGGGGCCGGTGAAGGTGTCCTCCGCTGCGTCAGCCGGGGGCGGTTCCGCCGGGGCGATGTCCGTGGCCGTCTCGAAGCGCGGGGGCAGCGGGTCGTAGCCGGCCGGCATCTCCGGGATGGACATGTCATCCATGTTCTCAACCACGACGTCGGTCACGAAGCCAAGGCCGATGGCGTAGGAGAGCGCGACGCCGGGGTCGGGCACGTGGACGTGCACTTTGACGAGCTGCTCGTCGCCTTCGACGAGGGGGCAATCGCCCATTGCGGTGATGTGCTCGCGGATCGCTTCGACATCGAGCGGGCCCTTGCCTTCGACGAGGAACTGCACATCAAACCCATAGACCAGCTTGGGCAGGTCGCGCTGGCCCTTCGACGGCCGCGGCGCGGCTGCGGGCGCAGCCTCGGCCGCAGCTTCAGGGACCTCGGCCATCTCGCCCAGTAGCCCGCGGTAGATGCCTTCCAGGATGAAGAACAGCCCCTTGCCGCCGCTGTCCACCTTGCCGGCCTGGGCCAGCACGGGCAGCAGCTTGGGCGTGTTGGCGACGGCCTCATCGGCCGCGCGGACCGTGCGCGCAAGGATGAAGCGCAGGTCATCCTCCAGTTGCGCGGCGCTCTCGGCCGCGGCCGCGGCCTCGCGCACCACCGTCAGGATGGTGCCTTCGACCGGGCGGTTGACGCCGCGATACGCGATGCGGCTGCCCTCGGCCAGCGCCTCCGCGAAGGTGCGGCCGTTGAGGGATGCCTGGTCGTCCAGGCTGCGCGAGATGCCGCGCAGAATCTGCGACAGGATGACGCCGGAATTGCCGCGCGCACCCATCAGCGCGCCGTGCGCGGCGGCCTTCGCCACTGCGCCGACGGTGCGCACCTGTTCGTCGGTGATTTCGCGGCACGCTGACTTCATCGTCAGGAGCATGTTCGTGCCCGTGTCGCCATCGGGCACTGGAAACACGTTCAGTGCGTTGACAATCTCGTGGTGGCGCTCCAGCCAGGCCAGCCCGGTATTCAGCAGGTCGCGCCAACGCGCCCCATCAATCGTCAGGATGGGTGCCGCGGCCTGGGCCGGGCCGGGGTGGGCTGTCTCCCGTGCGGGTTGGTTGCTCGCCCCGGGGGTTTCTGTTGCCGTCAACGTACTACTCCTCGGCTCGTAGGATGGTGGCTTCGCACATGCTGACGCGCATGGCTACGCGTTGTCGCTCAGCATGCGCAGGCCCTGCACATGCACGTTCACTTCGGCTACCGGAACGCCGAGGGCCTGTTCCAAAGCATACTTGACGCCGTGCATGACGCCATGCGCGACCTCGGAGATGCGCGTGCCGTACTGCACGACGACATACAGGTCCACGACGATCTGCCCGTCGCGCACCTGGACATCGACGCCGCGGCCCCAGCGTTCGGGCTGGAAGCGATCGGCGATGCCATCCAGCAGATTCTTGCTCGCCATGCCGACCACCCCATAACAACGTAACACGGCATCGCCCGCAATGGTCGCGATGGCCTGGGGTGAAATCTCAATCCGGCCTTGCTTCTTGTCGTCCGTCATGCCGTCTCCTTTCTGCCCGCCTGCGAAAAGAGGCGCGTCCCTGAGTAACTGTGTGAAAGCGTGTGGAGCGCAGCATCCTCAGATGCGGAGCGCCCGTCCGCATTTGAGAATGCGGACTCCTCTGTCCAACCGGACCCTGAGCGTAAAAACATCGTGCATCGCTTTTGCAATCAGCGTATCAATGTGGTATGATGGTCTTTACTGTGGCCGGGCCCCCGTGTGGCTCGGTCATAACTTGTCTGACTCAGAGCATTCACGAGGGGGTTGTTCCGATGGCTAAGTGTGAAGTCTGCGGCAAGGGGCCACAGTTTGGACACAACGTCAGCCACTCCATGCGCCACACCAAGCGCCGCTGGAATCCGAATGTGCAGCGCATGCGTCTGTCGGTGAACGGCCGGGAGCAACGCGTGTACGTCTGTGCCCAGTGCATCAAGACGATGCAAAAGGCTGACTGATTCGCTCCTTGCACCGAGCATGCGGCCGGCGTGGGTCAACGAAGTTGACACGCCGGCTGTTTGCTTTTAATGAGCCTGTTGTCGTAGGGGCGAGGTCTCCTCGCCCTGACCCTGGGCGGGGAGACCCCGCTCCTACATGTCCGTCGGTCAGACGGCGGCCGCGCGTAGCGCCGCGATGCCTTCCCTGACGCCGTCAGGGTGGCCGAAGATGGACGTGCCGGCGACGAACACAGTCGCACCCGCTGCGGCGACCTCGGCGATCGTGCTCCGGTCGATGCCCCCATCCACCTCGATGTCAATCTCCCGGCCCGTGTCGCGAATCATGGCCGCCAGCCGCGCAATCTTGGCCGTCATGGTAGGGATGTACCGCTGGCCGCCGAAGCCCGGGTTGACCGTCATCACCAGCACCTGGTTCACGAAGGGCAGGATCTCGCGCAGCGTATCCAGGCTGGTCGCCGGGTTGAGCGTGACGCCGGGCTGCACGCCCAGTTCGCGAATCTGCTGGATGGTGCGGTGCAGGTGCGGGCACGTTTCGACGTGCACCGTCAGGATGTTGGCCCCGGCGCGCGCAAAATCGGCCAGGTAACGTTCCGGCGCTTCGATCATCAGGTGCACGTCCAGCGGTAGCTGGGTTACTTTGCGCAGGGCCGCGACGACCGGGGGCCCGATGGTGATGTTGGGGACGAAATGCCCGTCCATGACGTCGACGTGGATGTAATCGGCCCCTCCGGTCTCGGCAGCCCGCACGGCTGTGCCCAGGCTGGCAAAATCGGCGGCCAAGATGGACGGCGCAATCTTGAGCAACGGAACCTCCCCTTCAATTCCCCACAGGTAAACTCACACAAGGGAGCCGAACGCGCATGGTCCGGCTCAACGTGCGCTCTATGATACACCGGAACGGACAAAACGCCAAAGCATGGCGCAGGAAGTCCCGGGTCCCTGCAACCTTTTCCACTCGACATGCGTATAGCAAGGTAAGTACACAACCGGCGCAGCCGCGCCCGGCACAGTCAGTATGGCAGATTCATGGAGGAAAGCATGTCTGAGGAACCGAAGGTCGATCGCAACATCGCCGATGAGTTGGGCAAGCTGGGCCAGCAGGTCGCCAGCGCGGCCAAGACCGTCTGGGAGAGCGAGGAACGCCGCAAGCTGCAGACCGAGCTCACGCGCGGGATCGAGAAGTTCAGCGAGGAGCTGAGCGCGACGCTCGATAAGGCCGCGGAGCGCGATGAGGTCAAGGAGCTGCGGGTCAAGGCCGAGAAGGTCGTCGAGGAAGTGCGCGAGGCGGATGTGATCGAGGAAATTCGCAGGGGCATCCTCACCGGCCTCGAGGTGCTGAACCGCGAGCTGGGCAAGCTGGTCGAGAAACTGGACGTCACCCCTGACGTGCCGTCAACGATCGAGCACGCCGGGGAGCAGGTGGCCGAGACCGTCGCGCACGTCGGTGAAACCGTCTCGGAGACCGTTGCGGACGTCACCGACACCGTTGCGGATGCGGCCGAGGACGTCGTCCACCCGAAGACCGAATAACTCCCGCCCATCCGGCGGATTGCCAGGGCTTACAGGGTCAGGCGTCTGATCCTGTGAGCCCGTTTGCGCGTCTGCATTCCGCACCTGCTCAGGGAGGCGTGCCTCTGAGAGGCCCTCATACTGCGTGCTGAAGAAGTTCCACGTCGCGCGCGCCAGGGTCTGCATCGTCGGGTTCGAGTAGTGCCACTCCAGCCAGGTGGGCCGGTACAGGAACACAGTCAGGACGTACGGCCCTGCGGGGCTCCAGATGGCCGCCACATCCCCATGCGTGTCAGGCACGTAACCGTGCTTGTGCACTGCCTTGGTCCCCGGTGGCAGACCGCCCACCAGCAGCTCCGTCATCTCGTTCAAGGACATGAATTCGAGCGCCTGCTGGCATTCGGCCTGGGTGATTTTCTCGCCGTACGCGGCAATCAGCGTGCCGCCGCCCTCGCTGCATGCGACGAGCATCTGCAGTGCGGAGCCGATGTCGCGCGGGGTCGTCTGCATGTAGGGATCGGGCTGCGTGTTGATGTCGGTGCGACTGTTGGCCTCCGTGACGATGCGCGGCGCGATAGGCAGCTGCCGGTCGTAGGGCGTCGCCATGAAGGTGTTCGGCAGGCCCAGTTCCTTGAAGGACTCGTTCATCACCCGCACGCCCACGTTCCAATCGTCGTCCCCGATGATGCCGAGCATCAGGTTGGCGGTGAAGTTGCCGCTGTGCATCATCGTTTCGGTCATGATCTTGGTCGTCTCGATGCCGGGCGGATGATTCAACTTCCGAAAGACCTGCGTCATGATGGGAATCTTGAGCGTGCTGGTGCCCGCGTATGCGACGTCGGCGTTGATGGCGATCTCTTCGCCCGTCGGCAGGAAGTGGAGATAGACGCTGCCGATGCCGGGGAACTCCTCAAGGACCTCTTCGAGCAGCCCGCCGAGCGCCTTGACATCCATCGGCGGCGCGGGCGACTCTGCGACGGGCAGGTGCACCGTCCGGTCGGCCGGGTTCGCCAGCGCGGCTACGATGAGGTCGCGCGCTGCAGCGCGGTCCATGGCCGTGCCGGGCTTGCCGGGGGCCAGCGTGAGGGACTCGAGCAGCGGCTCCGGCATGCCCGGCGGCCGGTCATGCTCCGCAGCCACCTCGCCCAGCCACGCATCCAGCGCGGCCTCGTCCAGCGTGTAGCGCAGCGCGACGTTGTCCGTCCGGATGGGCCGCTCCAGGGAGAGTTCGACGAGATAGCGCAGCAGCCGGTCGCCGGTGTCGTAGGTCTCGGCCTCAGACAGCATGCCGTCCACATCCACCCGGAAGCCGACGCGCACCGGCCGCAGGAGCACGCGCTTTTCCCCATACCAGGCTGCCACCGGTTCATCCAGCCCGCGCTGTAAGGCTGCCGCGACCTCGGCGCGCGTCGCGCCGTTGACCTCCAGCCCGCCGAAGCGCACCCACGCGGGAACGACCCCCTCGCTCTGCCGGTAGCGCAGGTAGGGCAGCGCCAGCAATGCGGCTGCGATGGCTGCCAGGCCGAGCAGGACGAGGAGAAGCTTGCGCATGGTCAGCCCACCGCCGGTCACTCCCATTCGATGGTCGCGGGCGGCTTGGAGCTCACATCGTAGACGACCCGGTTGACGCCGGACACTTCGTTGACGATCCGGTTGCTGATGCGGGCGAGCAGCTCATACGGCAGCCGGGCCCAGTCGGCGGTCATGAAGTCGTCCGTCGTCACGGCGCGCAGCGCGATGGTGTCGGCGTAGGTGCGGCCGTCGCCCATGACGCCGACCGAGCGGACCGGCAGCAGCACGGCAAACGCCTGCGAGACCGTGCGGTAGAGCCCCGCGCCGCGCAGTTCCTCGAGGAAGATGGCGTCAGCCGCGCGCAGCGTCTCCAGCCGCTCCCAGGTCACCTCGCCGATGATGCGGATGGCGAGGCCGGGGCCGGGGAAGGGGTGGCGCCAGACGATCTCCTCGGGCAGGCCGAGCGCCTGGCCGACCAGCCGCACCTCGTCCTTGAACAGGCTGCGCAGCGGCTCGATGAGCCGGAACTGCATGTCCTCGGGCAGGCCCCCGACGTTGTGGTGCGTCTTGATCGTGCGCGCGGTGCCCTGCTCCGTGCGGCTGGCCGACTCGATGACGTCCGGGTAGAGCGTGCCCTGCGCGAGGAAGAGGGCGGGGGCGCCGCCACCGGCCGGGGCGCCGCCGCCAGGGCCGCCGCTGGCCGCCAAAGCCTGCTCCTCCGCAGCCTCGAACGTGCGCACGAAACGCGCGCCGATGTGCTTGCGCTTGAGCTCCGGGTCGGTCACGCCCGCGAGGTCCGACAGGAACTCCTCCGCTGCGTTGACGGCCAGCAGCCGCATCCCCTGGTGGCGCTGGAACGTCTCGACGACCTGCGCGGCCTCGCCCTGGCGCAGCAGCCCGTGATCCACGAAGACGCACGTCAGCCGGTCGCCGACCGCACGGTGCACCAGTGTGGCCGCGACTGCGGAATCCACCCCGCCGCTCAGTCCGCAGATGACGCTGCCCTCTGCCACGTCGCGCTGGATGGCCGCGACGGTCTCCTGGATGAAGTTCGCGGGCGTCCAGTCGGGCCGGCAGCCGCAGATATCCAGCACGAAGTTGCCCAGCAGCTCCCTGCCCTGGGCCGTGTGCTGCACCTCCGGGTGGAACTGGACGCCGTAGATGCCCCGGCCGACATCGCCCATCGCGGCGACGGAGGAAGTTGTCACGGCCAGCGGCGCGAACGTCGGCGGGAGGTCCACCACGTGGTCGCCGTGGCTCATCCAGACGGCCAGCTCGCCGGGCAACCCCTGAAAGAGAGGTGCGTCCTCCGCCACCACGGTCAGCGTCGCGTGGCCGTACTCGCGGCGCGCAGCCGGGTCCACCCGGCCGCCGAGATTATGGGCCAGGAGCTGCATCCCGTAGCAGATGCCGAGGACCGGCACGCCGGCGGCCAGCACGCAGTCCGGCAGGCACGGCGCGCCCGCGTCGTACACGCTGTTCGGCCCGCCCGACAGGATGTAGCCCT
Source organism: uncultured Anaerolineales bacterium (assembly GCA_964614645.1). Classification (GTDB taxonomy): domain Bacteria; phylum Chloroflexota; class Anaerolineae; order CG2-30-64-16; family CG2-30-64-16; genus MWBF01. Next base: position 6,916 of record CAZTMA010000016.1, on the reverse strand, counting down.
TCGGCTGCAGCTCGACGCAGCGCGCGGCCGCGCGGTCCCAGGGGATCAGCTCGCAGTAGACGTGCAGTTCGCGTACGCGGCGGGCGATCAGTTGGGCGGTCTGCGACCCGTAGTCCAGGATGGCGATGGTGTCGTGGGGCATAGTGTGCCTGTCAGTCTTCAGCTATCAGTCTTCTAACGTAATGCGGCCGTTGTCCATGCTGGTGATGACGGCCAGCGTCTCGATGGGCACATCCAGGTCGGCGAGCAGGCCGCGGCCGCCTTCGAAGCGCTTCTCGATCACCGCACCGATGGCCACCAGCTGCGCGCCCGAGCGCTGCACCAGGTTGACCAGCGCGCGGATGGTCTCCCCGCGCGCGAGGAAATCGTCGATGACGAGGACATGATCCCGCGGCCCCAGAAACTCCGGCGAGATCATCAATTCGGTCATCACGCCCTTGGTGTGTGACGGCGCAGACTCGCGCATCGTGTTCGGATGCATCGTCACGGGCTTGGACTTGCGCGCATAGACGACCGGGATGCCGAGCGCGAGGCCGGTGGTGAGGGCGGGCGCGATGCCGCTGATTTCGGCGGTCACGATCTTGTTGGCGCCGAGGTGGGCGAAGCGTGCGGCGAGTGCGCCGCCGACCGCAAGCATGAGCGCCGGGTCGACCTGGTGGTTGATGAAGCTGTCCACCTTGAGGATGCCGTGGCCCAGGTTGACGGCCTCGCGACGGATTCGGTCTTTGAGTAGTTCCATAGGATAATGCCTCCTAGCGAGCTACGTTGATTCTAAAACGTTATGCACAAAACGCCAAGATTCCAGCGCAAAAAACGCGAAAGTGAGCCTGATGCCTGACCTGGCTTCTGCCATCCGCTACCCCCGGCGCCGCGTCCAGCGGACGCTCGCGCGCGGCCTGGGCCGCGCCCTGCTGAAGCTCGGCGCACGCATCCACATCGAGGGCCGCGAGAATTTCCCGCAGCGCGGCCCGCTGATTGTCGTCGGCAACCACGTGGCGGTCATGGAGGCGGTGCTGATGGTGGTGCTCACGCCCTGGCCCGTCGAGTTGATTGGCTCGGTGGACGTGCCGCACGAGCGCTCCAGCGACCTCATCATGCGCTTCTACGGCTTCATCCCCGTCCGCCGGGGGAGCTACGACCGGGCCGCGCTGACGGCGGGGCTGGACGTGCTCCGCCAGGGCGGCATCCTGGGTATCTTCCCGGAGGGCGGCCACTGGGAGGCGGGCGCAATGCGCGGGCAGACGGGCGTGGCCTGGTTGAGCCAGAAGTCGGGCGCGCCGGTGCTGCCCATCGGGTTCAGCGGGATGTACGGCGCGCTGGCCGCGGTGCTGCACGGCAAGCGGCCGCGCATGGGCATGACCGTGGGCCGGCCCCTGTCCGCAGCGCAGGCCGGTGCGCCGGGCGGCAAGGCCTATCTCGAGTCGTATGCGGCGGAGGTCGTCGCGGCGGTCAGGGCGCTGCTGCCGCCGGAGGAGGTCTCACATGGGCCGGCTATCATGGATGAGCGGCTCAGCCTGGAGACCTGCGCCTGCGCCGGCACGGGTGCGCCGGCCGCCATCCCCGAGGCCCTGGCGATCGCCCATGGGCCGGCCCTGGCCAAGTTCCTGCACCGGCCCGTCTTGCTCAAGATCTTCCGGCAGAACCTCCACCTGGACGCGGTCGCCCCGCTCCAGCGGCTGCACGTCGAGCGCGACCCGCAGGCCATCGCGCAGGCGGTCGAGCCGATCCTGGCCTACCTGAAGGACGACAACCCCTACCTCCTGGCCTATCGTTTCGGGCCGCAGGAGGGGGAGGCCATGCGCCTGGGGCTGGCGGAGCTGCACGCGCTCGCGAGCTGGGCTGCGGCCGCCGGCTATCGCCTCGAAGTGCGCCCCGTCCGGCGGTACACGCTGGAGGGCCAGGAGGTCGTGCAGGTGGAGCAGGAGGGGTTCGAGCGATGGCGGTAGGGCTGCTGGTGCATGGAATTCCGCAAATTACCCGGTAAGGCAGAATGGGACGCAGATTGAACTGATCAAACTGATTGACCTGATCTGTAATAAAGATCATGAGAATCAGTTCTATCAGTTCGATCTGTGTCCTATGGGTCCTTCAATCTTGCGAGAACCCTTGCGCCAATGGGTCTCCGGTCGCGACCAGTTGCGCAGGCGCCAGGCCCAGCCTACGGGATACCCCAGCATCTTCGCGACATCGCCCACCCCCCGGATGACCGGGACCATTAGCATAGCGTAGAGGCGCTGGCCGGGGGTCAGGGGACGCAAATCGCGCTGCAGGTACTCGGCCAGGCGGCGATACGGCGTGCGACAGTAGGCAATGACCCCGCCGAGCAGCGCGAGCAGCCACAGCGGGTTGTGGCGGACTGCCAGCGCCAGCAGGCCGGGCAGCCCCACGAGGTATGTGCCGTAGCGGATCGCGTGCCGCTTGCGCCAGAGGTCGGCCTTGCCGTCGCCGCGCGCATAGCGGTAGTACTGGCGGAAGAATGACCGCAGCGATCCGCGCGGCCGGAAGTGCACCTGTGCGCCGGGCGCCCAGCCGAATCCCCCGGTCACCTCGCGCACGCGGAAGTCGAACACGAGGTCCTCGCAGTAGTCGAGCCACTCCGGGTAGCCGCCCGCCGCCTCCCACGCGGCCTTGGTGAAGGCCACCGACCGGCTGGAAGGGAGGAACGTCGCCGGGTCGATCTCGTCCAGCGCCGGCAGCACGGTCGCGCCCATCGCGATCTCGAACGGCGTCGTCACATCGGGCAGGAAGAAGCCCGCGACGGCCTGGTGCGCCGGGCCGGCTGGGTCGAACGGCGCGACGAGGTGCTCCAGCCAGTCGGGTTCGATGCGCACGCCCGCGTCGACGCTGGCGATGACGTCCCCCGTCGCCGCACGGATGGCGACGTTGCGGCCTGCGGAGATGTTCGCGCCCGGCGCTCGGAGCACGCGCAGGGGCAGCCGGGCCGCGTACTCCTCGAGGATCGCGACGGTCCGGTCGCGCGAGCCGCCGTCCACGATGACGATTTCGTCGGGCGGCCGCGTCTGGCCGGCCAGCGAATCGAGCAGCCGGCGGATGGATTCGCCCTCGTTGAGGACAGTGCTGATGACGGATACGCGCATGGCGCGATTATACCACGGAACATACGGAGTCCCCGGAAGGTGTGCTATAATCCCCCGCATGTCCAAGCGAGAGTTCAGGCTCGATAACGAGCATCGCTACAACCGGAAGGGCCCGGTGCGCTGGATCCTGTCGCACCTGGCGCGCTATCCCTTCTTCCCGCTGGCCGCGCTCGCGGCCGCGATTCTCAACAACTACGTCTACAGCCAGATCCAGTTCCAGATCGGCCGCGCGTTCGACCTCATCACGTCGCCCGCCTGGCCGAGGAGCGCGCTGCTGGCGATTGCGGTGACGGTGCTGGGCATCGCCCTGGTGCAGGGGCTGACCGGGCTGGCGCGCAACTACTCGGTCGAGTTCATCGCGCAGCGCATCGAGCGCGACTCACGCGACGAGCTGTACAGCAGCCTGCTCGGCAAGAGCCAGTCCTTCCACAACAGCCAGCGCATCGGCGATATCATGGCGCGCGCGACCAACGACGTGCGCATGTTGAACGTCATGTTCAGCCCGGGGCTGATGCTCATCCTCGATTCGTCGATGGCCGTGGTCATCCCCATCGTCCTGATCGGCCGGATGAAGGCCGAGCTGCTGCTCGTGCCGCTCATCTTCCTCGTCCTGCTGGCCATCACGGTCTGGGACTACAACCGGCGGCTCAAGCCGGTGAGCTTCAACATCCGCGAGCAGTTCGGTGTGCTGAATGCCGGGCTGACCGAGGCTATCTCGGGCGTGGAGGTCGTGAAGGCCAACGTGCAGGAGCACTACGAGTGGTGGAAGTTCACGGGCAACGCGGCCAAGGTGCGCGACCTGTACGTGCGACAGGGCGAGATCCAGGCGTTGTACTGGCCGCAGCTCGCCTTCACGCTGGCGTGGGCCGGCGCGCTGCTGCACGGGCTGCTGCTCTGGCGCGCGGGCGGCATCACGCTCGGCCAGGCCATCACCTTCCTGGGGCTGGTCGGCACGCTGCGCTTTCCGACCTTCATCTCGATCTTCACGTTCAACCTGGTCCAGCTCGGCATCGCCAGCGCACGGCGCATCCTCGAAACCATCAACACGGAGACCGAGCTCGATGAGAACCCGCAGGGCGTGACACAGCCCATCCGGGGCGAGGTCGCGTTCGAGAACGTCAGCTTCGGGTATAACGGCGCGGGCGTGCTGCGGGATATCAGCTTCGTCGCACGGCCCGGTGAGACCATCGCGATCGTGGGGCAGACCGGCTCCGGCAAGACGACGCTGACCCGGCTCATCAACCGCATCTTCGACACGGATGGCGGCCGCGTGCTGGTGGACGGGGTGGACGTGCGCGACTGGAGCCTGGAGTCGCTGCGGTCGCAGATTTCGGCCATCGAGCAGGACCCGTTCCTCTTCTCGCGCACCGTGCGCGAGAACATTGCATTCGGTGTGCCGGCCGCGTCGGATGCAGACATCCAGGCGGCCGCGCAGGCCGCGCAGGCGCACGACTTCATCAGCGAGTTCCGCGACGGCTATGCGACGGAGATCGGCGAGCGGGGCGTCACGCTCTCCGGCGGGCAGCGGCAGCGGCTGGCGATTGCACGCGCCTTCCTGACCGACCCGCGCATCCTGATCCTCGATGACAGCACGAGCGCCATCGACAGCGAGACCGAGGACCAGATTCAGCGCGCGATGCGCCACATCAGCAGCCAGCGCACCACCTTCCTGATCACACACCGGCTGAGCCAAATTCGCTGGGCCGACCGCATCCTCGTGCTGCGTCGCGGGGAACTTGTGGACCAGGGGACGCACGAAGAACTCCTGGAGCGCTCGCCGGATTACTGCCGCATTTTCTCACGCTGCGGATAGGAGCACATGGGCTTTATCCTGGACGGCCTCGACACCGAGGCATACGACCGCAACTATGGCGACCGCGAGCTGGTCCGGCGGGTGCTGGCTTACTTCAAGCCCCACTGGAAGCGCATGGTGCTGGTCGCTGTCACGATCACGCTCAACTCGCTGGCAGGCACGGCCGGCCCGATCCTGATTGCGAGCGGCATCGACATGGTCGCGCGCGACCAGTCCACGCGCGCGATGCTGCTGCTGGCCGGCGGGGTGCTGCTCCTGGGCATGGCGGCCTGGACCTTCAACTTCATCCAGCAGTGGTTCTCGGCCCGGGTGGTGGGCGATGTCGTGCTGAAGATTCGCGAGGATGTGTTCGCTGCGGCCATCCGCCACGACCTGTCGTTCTACGACGAGCATCCCTCCGGCAAGATCGTCAGCCGCATCACGTCGGACACGCAGGACCTGGCCGAGGTGGTTACGCTGACGACGAACCTGTTCAGCCAGGTGCTCCTGGTCGTGTTCCTGACGGTCTGGTTGGCGCGCATCAACGTGACGCTGACCCTGCTGCTGCTGGCGATGGCGCCCTTCGCCGCGCTGATTGCGCTGAGCTTCCGGCGCATCGCGCGCATCGTGACGCAGCGGTCGCGCCGGGTCACCGCGAAGATCAACGCACAGATCCAGGAGTCGGTCAGCGGCATCGTGGTCGCGAAGAGCTTCCGCCAGGAGCGCGCCATCTACGATGATTTCCTCGCCAACAACCGCCAGGCCTACGGGGTCGGGCTGCGCCGGGGGCTGACGTTGAACACCATCTTCCCGATCCTGGCTGCGTCATCCGGCGTCGGCGCCGCCGTGCTGATTTACATGGGCGGGCTGGCGACACTGGGCGCGACAGGCGTGACCCCCGGCGACTGGTACCTGTTCATGCAGGCGGTGGGCTTCTACTGGTGGCCGCTGACCGGCATCAGTTCGTTCTGGAGCCAGTTCCAGGACGGGCTGGCCGCGTCCGAGCGGGTGTTCGCGCTGATCGATGCGGAGCCGAAGGTCGTCCAAGCCGGGGCGGAGCCGGTGGAGCGGCTGGACGGGAGCATCACGTTCCGGAACGTGCGGTTCACCTACACGCCGGCGGTCGAGGAGCAGCGGGGCGGCGAGATCGTGCTGCCGAGCTTCAACCTGGAGATCCGCCCGCGCGAGACGGTCGCGCTGGTCGGGCATACCGGCGCAGGCAAAAGCAGCGTCGCCCGGCTGGTCGCGCGCTTCTACGAGTTCCAGGAGGGCGAGCTGCTGGTCGATGGCCGCGACATCCGCCGGCTGGACCTGCAGAGCTACCGCCGGCAGATCGGTACGGTGCCGCAGGAGCCGTTCCTCTTCTCGGGCACGGTACGCGACAACATCCGCTACGCACGGCCCGACGCGACCGATGCAGAGGTCGAGGCAGCGGCTGCGCAGGTCGCGGGCGGCGAGTGGGTCGCAGACCTGCCGAAGGGGCTGGACACCGACGTGGGCGAGCGCGGGGCCAGCCTGTCGATGGGCCAGCGCCAGCTCGTCGTGCTCGCACGCGTGGTGCTCAAGGACCCGGCCATCTTCATCCTGGACGAGGCGACGGCGAGCGTGGACCCCTTCACCGAGACGCAGATCCAGGAGGGGCTGGACACGCTGATGCACGACCGCACCGCGATCGTCATCGCGCACCGGCTGTCGACCGTGAAGGCCGCCGACCGCATCATCGTGATGGACCACGGCGAGATCATCGAGGAAGGCAGCCACGATGCGCTGATGGCTGCGAGTGGGCACTACGCGGTGCTGTATAACACGTATTTCAGACATCAGTCTCTCGAATACGTCGAGAGCTTCCTGCAGGAGTAACCCAACGCGCTGCCTTCAGGTTCGTAGTAGGCGCTTCAGCGTCCGCCCGCACCCGGGGCGCTGAAGCGCCTACTACGAACCGAAGTGCGGCTACACCCGCTCTCCCTTCGCCCGCGGCCCCGCACCGGACACATCTACGGGCCGGAAGCCCAGCGCTAACGCAGGG
>CAZTMA010000015.1:0-53663 GCA_964614645.1 uncultured Anaerolineales bacterium | reverse complement strand
GACCTGCTGGCCGCGCAGGCGGAGGATGCGCCAAAGCTCGCAGAAGCTCTGGCGCGGGAACAGCCGCGCTATGTGTGGTACATCTCGATGCACCGCAAGACGGCCCCAGAGCTGCTGTCCGACCTCGACGCGACGATGACCCGGGTCACGGAGCAGCCCTTCATCGGCGGCTGGGTGCGGCTTTACGAACGGCCGGAGACGGAGTAGACGATGCAATGGCGTGAACGGTGGACCGGTTTCTGGATGGCGCGGGCGGGACTGAGCCGGGGAGGCCGGCTGGCGACCCGGTTGGCTGCGCTGGTCGCGGCGCCCTACAAGGGCCAGCGCATGCTGGCCCGTGCCAGCGCGCGCGGCTTCGTCTCCCCGCGGGCGGTCATCGCCTGTCCCGATCTGCGCCTGGGCCGCCACTGTTTCATCGACGACGGCGTCGTCATCTACAACCGTGGGGATGGCGGCAGCGTCACGCTCGGCGACGGCGTACATCTCTATCGCGGGACCATCATCGAGCTTGGCCAGGGGGGATGCGTCGAGATCGGCGCGGGCAGCCACATCCAGCCCAATTGCCAGTTCACGGCCTACATCGGCGCGGTCCGCATCGGCCGCGAGGTGCAGGTGGCGCCCGCGTGCGCCTTCTACCCGTATGAGCACACGATTCTCGCGGGCCAACCGATCCATAAGCAGCCGCTCCACACGAAGGGCGACATCGTCGTGGGCGACGGCGCGTGGCTGGGCTACGGCGTCATCGTGCTGGACGGCGTCACGATCGGCGCGGGCGCAGTTGTGGGCGCAGGCGCAGTCGTGACGCGCGACGTGCCGGAGAACGCGATTGCCGCGGGCGTGCCCGCCCGCGTGCGCGGAGCCCGGCCAGACGCCGAGTTTGCATCTGAGGATGCAAACTCCTCTGGCTGACGGCCGCTTGACACGGTCAGCTTTTGGAATTGAAGGCCAGCCTTCTGTAAACGTATCTAAACCACCGGGTTGTGCGTTTACATACTTACCCGCTGGAATGGCGGCGACCCGCCCTGTGCTCGGCCGGGCCGGCGCGCCATCCACTATCTCTCTGGAGGATTACACATGCAAGTAAGCACGAAAACACGCGGGCGGCGGATACCCGCGCTTTTCGCGATCGGCCTGATCGCTATATGGTTGCTGTCGACTGTGCTGACGCTCGCAACCCCGGCCTCCGCCCAAACGGGCGGGCAGCCGGCGGCTGCGCCTGCGGCGGACACCTACACCTTCAAGGCCGTCCTCAAGCAGCCTAACACCATCTGGCGCAACATCGAGTTTCCGAGCCGGAATGTGGGCTACGCTATTGGCGGGCCAGACTGGCAGGCCTCGGGGACGGTGATCGTCGCCAAGACGATGGACGGCGGGCTGACATGGACAACCAAGCCCTTTGATGGCACCACCGGCTTCATGCGCGGGCTGGACTGCTTGACCGACGACAAGTGCTGGATGGTCGGCCGCTTCGCACGCATCTACCGCACGACCAACGGCGGCGTGAACTGGACACAGCTCGGCGCCAACGGCGTGCAGGGGTGGATGTACTCGGTGGCAAACACCATGAAAGGCGATGGAACGGTCGTGGGGCTGACCTGCGACAATCCGGGCTTCCTGCAATCGGACAACGGGATCAACTTCATCGACGGCTATGCGCCGAACTGTGCGGTGAAGTACGACATCACCTGTCCGGCAGCAGGGGTGTGCTTCTCGTCCGCCCGGCGCGGCCGGGTCTACAAGTCGTTCGACAACGGCAAGAACTGGAGCGTCCACGGCACAGGCGTCGACCAGACGCTGCTGGGCATAGACTGCGTGAACCAGTATGCCTGCTGGGCTGTGGGTGACACGGGGCTCATCTGGAAGTCGACGGATCGTTGGGCGACTTCGACGCGGCAGCAGCCCGGTCTCTCCAGCGGCATGGCCTTCGAGCGGGTCGACATGCTGGATACTCAGCGCGGCTATGCCGTCGGCTGCACGCAGCACGACCCGGCAGATATCGCCATCTGCACCGGCGTCGGCGTCATCTATCGCACGGACGACGGCGGCCAGAACTGGCGCGAGGTCGCTCGCCAGCCCAACGGCAGCCTGCTGGATGTCTTCGTGCACACGATGGACGATTTCTACGTCGTCGATGACACCGACACCATCTGGCATGTGACGACCGGCCCGGTCGCCACCGATACGCCCACGGTCACCGCAACGCCGACCGAAACGTTGACGCCGACTGCGACCGCAACCTCGACGGAGACGGCGACGCCGACGGAAACCCCGACCGCCACGGCCACTCCGACCGAGACGCCGACGGCGACCGCTACGGCAACTCCCACCGAGACCGCGACGCCGACGGAAACCCCGACGGCAACGCCCACGGCGACTCCTACGGAAACGCCGACCGTGACACCGACCGCGACGCTGCGCATCTTGCGCCTGTACCTGCCGATGGTGTTCCGCTAAGCCTTCGCACGCGGAGAGATATTCCTTCAGATGTGGAGTGCGCATTCTCAAATGCGCACTCCACATCTGAAGACGGCGCAACGCCAGAGGCCATCCCAACTGCAGGGAATGGCCTCTGCGCGAGGCGATGTGATGAAAGTTTCACGATTCCCCTCCCCGTAAGTTCATCTTCGTTTCATATAGCTCGGCCATACTGCACAGCGCTTCGAACAAATCGAGGAGGATACCTCATGCGTGGCATGCCGAAATTAGCCGCTGCGAGATGGCTGGCCCTGGCTCTGGCGCTGCTCCTGCTGGCGCCCGCGGGCCTGGCCCTCTCTCAGGCATCACCCCGAATCAATGAACTTGTTGATTCAGCGCTTGTCGCAGTCGCGGAGAGCCGCGAGTCAGTGCAGCCGGCGGCTGCGCCTGCGGCAGACACCTACACCTTTACAGCGGTGCTCAAGCAGCCGAACACCATCTGGCGCAACATCGAGTTCCCCAGCCGCAACGTCGGCTATGCCATCGGCGGGCCAGACTGGGAGGGTTCGGGAACGGTGATCGTCGCCAAGACGACCGACGGCGGCCTGACCTGGACGCCGACACCGTTCACGGGCACGACGGGCTACATGCGCGGGCTGGACTGCACGACCGACGACAAGTGCTGGATGGTCGGCCGTTTTGCACGCATCTATCGCACGACCAACGGCGGCGTGAACTGGACACAGCTCGGCGCAAACGGGTATGTCGGCTGGATGTACTCCGTGGCGAACACGCAGCAAGGCGACGGCACAGTTGTCGGGCTGACCTGCGATAACCCGGGCTTCCTGCAATCGGATAACGGCACCAACTTCATCAACGGCAACGCGCCGAACTGCGCGGTGAAGTACGACATCACCTGCCCGGCTCCTGGGGTGTGTTTCTCTGCCGCGCGGCGCGGCCGGGTCTACAAGTCGTTCGACAACGGCAAGAACTGGACCGTCCACCCCACCGGCATCGACCAGACCCTGTTGGGCATCGACTGCGTGAACCAGTATGCCTGCTGGGCCGTGGGTGACACGGGCCTCATCTGGCGTTCGACCGACCGCTGGGCCACTTCGACGCGGCAGCAGCCCGGCTTGCCCAGCGGCATGGCCTTCGAACGGGTGGACATGCTGGACGCCACCCACGGGTACGCAGTCGGCTGCACGCAGCATGATCCGGCAGACATCGCCATCTGCACGGGCGAGGGCGTGATCTACCGGACGGACGACGGCCAGACCTGGCGCGAGGTCGCCCGCCAGCCGAACGGCAGCCTGCTGGATGTCTTCGTGCACACGATGGACGACTTCTACGTCGTCGATGACACCGACACCATCTGGCATGTGACCATCCCGCCCGCAGCGACCGCAACTCCCACTGCGACGGCCACTGCCACGGCAACGGCCACACCGACGGCCACGCATACGCCGACCGCAACCCCGACGAACACGCCGACTCCAACGGCCACCCCGACCGCCACGCCCACGCTCGTGCCGGGCAGCGGCATGGTCGCCGGTGAAGTGTTCGTGGATCGCAACGAGAACGGGATGCAGGACGCGGGGGAACGGGGTTGGCCGGATGTGCCTGTCCGCCTGCTGACCGCGGTGGACTACACGATTGCCGGCCAGACGGCCACCGATGCGGGCGGCCACTATGGCTTCTACGAGGTAGCGCCGGGCGAGTGGGCAGTCGAGATCGACGCGCCCGCGGGGACAGTCCTGCTGTCGCCCAGCCCCGCCACGGTCAGTGTGGTCAGCGATACGGTGCACACCGTTTCGTTCGCGCTGCGCGAGCTGCCGACGCCTACACCCACGTCCACATCCACGATGACGCCGTCACCTACGGCAACTTACACGCCCACCCCAACGCCGACGAACACGCCGACGAATACACCGACCATCGTCTTCCCGGTCGTCAACGGCTGGGAGAAGGTCTACACCCGCGCCGGCGTCTACTGGCGCGACATCCACTTCACGGATCGCAAGACCGGCTATGCGGTGGGCGGGCCCGGCCCGGACTGGAATGCGTACGGTCAGGCGACGCTCATCAAGACCACGAACGGCGGCCTGACCTGGACGCCGCAACTGCTGAGCACCGAGTCGTGGATGGACGGCCTCGACTGCAAGGACGCGGCCACCTGCTGGACCGCGGGCCGGAACGGCATCATCCTGCGCACGACGGACGGCGCGGCTACCTGGCAGAATGCGGTCAACACGGCCTGGAAGGGCTACCTGGTCTCGACCCGGTGGACGGGCACAGGCGACACGGTCCTGGTGGGAGCCAGCAGCGGAACCATCCTGCGCTCGACCGACGGCAGCACCTTCAGCGCCATCCCCACAGGGTTCGGCACGGATCAGTGGGACTTCGACTGCCCTGCACCGGGCGTGTGCTACAGTGCATCGAGCAAGGACAGCGTGCTCTACTCCTCGAACAACGGCGCGGCGTGGTCGCAGCGCGCGGCGGGCACCACCGGCGTCACGTACTTCGGCATCGACTGTGTGAACACCGACACGTGCTGGATTGCGGGCACGCGCGGCCAGATCCGGAAGACGACCGACCAGGGCGCCAACTGGGTGCGCCAGCAGACGAATATTCCGGAACAGGTCGTGTTCAACCGGGTGCGGATGCTGGACGCGCAGCATGGCTGGGCGGCCGGCTGCACGGACTATAACTACACTACGGGCGAGTGCCGGGGTGCTGGTGCAGTCTATCGCACGACCGATGGCGTCAACTGGATTGCGCTCCAGTCCTTCGCGACCACTGAACTGATGGACCTGCATGTCTTCGCGATGGATGACGTCTATGCCATCGAGTGGTCGGGCAACGTCTGGCATTACAACGGCAAAGAGATCCTGCCGACGGCTACTTCCATGCCGACCTACACCCCGACGCCATCGGCCACTCCGACTCATACGCTCACTCCGACGGCGACGGCCACGAGCACATTCACCCCGACCCCAACTTACACGCCAAGCCCCACCGCGACGGCCACGCCGACGACCGGCGACATCCTGGGTACGGTCTACAACGATGTGAACCGTAACGGCAGGCGCGACGCGGGCGAGGGCGGCATCCAGGGACTGTACGTCGTGCTGAAGCTTGACTCGACCGTCCGCGGCACCGCGTACACCGACAGCCAGGGCCGCTTTGCCTTCCGTGAGCTGGATCCGGGCATCTGGACGACGACGATCACCCTGGGCACGCTGCTGGAGCCGGTCGGCTGGACCAACCCGACGGTGGTGTACATCCAGGCCGGTCAGACCGTGGACCTGCTGTTCCCGGTCGCGGAGCCGGTGCCGACCATCACGCCGGGGCCGTCACCGACCCCGACTTACACCCCCACGCTTACGCCAACGTCGTCGCCCACGCCGACTCACACGCCGACGCGCAGCCCTGGCGAGCGCATCGTGCGCGGGACCGTGTTCAATGACCTGGACCGCGATACAGTGGCCGATCCCGGCGAGCCGGGCGTGGCGAACGTGAAGGTGGAAGCCATCCAGGGCGTGTGGCGCTATCAGCGGTTGACCAATGCCAGCGGCCAGTTCGTGTTCGACGAGCTGGAGCCCGGCTCTTGGACCATCCAGGTGGAACCGCCGCCCGGCATGGAGCAGAGCGATCCGGTCGGGCCGACCGCCGTCTGGCTGGGCACGAACACGCAGCTCGACCTGCGCTTTGCGCTGGTAGACCTGCCGACGCCCACCCCCACGGCCACGGCGACCGCGACGGCGCCGGTGCGCCGGGTGTACATCCCGCTGGTGCTGAGCCAGTAGATGCACGTGGAGTCGAAGCTTTGGCCGGATCACCTGAGTTGCATGGATGCACGCCCCCAGGCGTGCGGTCAGGCCCACCGGCTGAAGCCTCGACTCCACTAACGTTCTGGGTTCCTCCAGACCGAATACATTTTGAAACGAGGCAGGGGCGTGCTATACTAGGCTTTCGGCCTGACAACGCCCCTGCCTGACGGACGGAAACGCACCCATATGCGAGACGCAATGATCGGCGCGCGCGCCGATTTTCTCTTTGCCTCCGGGCCGCGGTCTGCGCGGCGCGGGCTTTGGCGCGCCTGGCTGGCGCTGTTCATCGTCACGTCGCTGCTGGGCATCCCGGCCTGGCACGCGGCTGCGACACCCGCGGCTGCCGGCGCGGCCTCCTCCACCGTCATCTCCTGCCTGCCTGTCGGCCCGGAATTCCTCGCCAGCGATGCGCCCAACCCCTACATGATGGAGCAGGAAGTCTGGCTCTACTGGACGGGCACGGTCACTTCCGCCCGGCTCGTGGGCCACGAGTTCAGCAGCAGCGTGCAGGGAACCTATGGCCGGTCCATCTACGTCAACGGCACGAAAATCGGCGGCTCTACGGGGAAGGCGAGTGACCAGGCGCGCTGCGGCGGCTTCAACGAACCGCAGCAGGCGTGGGCCATCCCCGACCCGGCCATCCTCAACTATGGCCGGAACGTAGTCACCATCATGCTCGACCCGGCGGTCAGCGACAAGGGCTGGGGCTTGAGCCGCGTGCAGATCGAGCTGACCGGCGCGACGTTGACCGGCCCGCGCTACCGGCAGGTGACGATTTCGAGCACCTACTTCAACAACTGGGCGAACTACGGCCACGAAGGCACCTGGGCCCACATCATGGAGCCGCGCGGTTACAACCCGGCGACGCCTGCACCCCTCCTGATTGCTGCGCACGGATTCGGCAGCAACGGCCTCGAGGCCCTGCTCGACTATGATGATGCCGCGGATGCACGCGGCTGGCTCGTGGCATCCGCCGACTTTCATGGCGAAGTGTGGGAGGCGAACTACGAACTCGACCCCATCACGCGCGAACCGGAGGTCGGAACGGTCGGCCGCCGCACGATGGGCGCGCGCGCTTCGCAGTGGGACATCCTCGACACCGTCAACTACATGCAGGCGAACTACAACGTCGACCCGGCGCGCATCTACCTTGTCGGGCACTCGATGGGCGGGCTGACTGCGCTGCTGACCGGCGCACGCTGGGCCGACCGGTTTGCCGCGGTCGTGTCCGACAGCGGCCCGACCGATCTCATCAAGTGGGAGGATGAGACGAACCCGGACCCGCTGGACCTCGGCAGCACACCCAACGCGTCGATCAACTACGCCATCCGCACGGAAACCGGCACCTATTCTGAGCCGACGCACTATCCGGGGCAGAAGCGGGTTCCTACGGACTATCCCTTCGAGTACCAGCGCCGATCGCCGGTCGAGTTCGCGGCCAACTTCAAGCACTTGCCGCTCCTGATGCTGCACCCCGCCAGCGACCACAAGGTCCACCGGCATCATCCGGAAGACCTGTACCTGCTCGCGCAGCAGTACACGCCGGAGCGGGTCGAGCGGGTGTATTTCCCCGGCATCCACGGAGACCGCATCACGGATTTCGCCAACTACACGCTCGACTGGCTCGGCCAGTTCACGCGGCGGCCCGCGGATGCGCCGCGCGAGCTGAGCTTCGCAACCGACTGGTCGGGCTCGCATTTCTGGCTGGACGTGAAGCTGTCCGCGGACGTGCTGCGTGAGGCGCACTGGGTGCGCGTCCACCGCGCAACCTATGACCCGTTCGCCCGCGTGGCCGAGGCGGACGTCGAGAACCGCAAGCCCCTCACCGGCGATTATCTGACCGGGCTGGGCGTCTACCCCCCGCAGAACCTGGCCGTCACGCTGACGTTCGACGTGGCACGCATGGGCCTGCCCGCCAGCGGCCCGTATACCGTCGAGCTGGTCAACAAGGACGACGGCACGTTCACGCGGCTGCCCATCGCCAACGCGACGGGCGGCAAGGTCACAGCCAGCGTGCCCGCGGGCGCATACATCGTCCGCATCACCGCAGGTGACCGGCCGCCCGCGACGCAGGTGCTCACGCTGCGGCAGGGCACGGGCGGCTACACCGGCGCGCAGGACACCTACCTGAGCAGTTGGTGGCCCGACCTCAATTACGCGGGCAGCCAGGGGCTCTACCTGTACCACAACAAGGACGGCAGCCCGATCCTCAGTCCGGCGCTCAGGTTCGACCTGTCGCCGCTGCCCGCGGGCGCGCATCTGCGCTACGCGGTCATGAGCGTGCGCGTGAGCCAGGCGCCGGAGGCCAGCAAGCCCTGGTTCACCCAGCCCATGAGCGTGCACGCGCTCAACAGGCCCTGGCAGGTCAGCGAGGCAACCTGGAACCGGGCGACCGGCAGCGTCTTCTGGTCCGTTCCCGGCGCTGAGGGCGTGCCGCAGGACCGGGCCGTCGCCGCGACGGACGCTGCCACTATCTACGCTGACGGCAGCATCACAACCCGCTACGGATTCGACGTGACCACCCTGGTGCGCGGCTGGCTGGCAAACCCCGCGTCGAACCAAGGCGTGCTGCTGCGCAGCGACCCGGTCGACGGGCTGTCCTATACACAGGCGGCCGGCTCCACGCTCGGCAGTTCCGAGGCATCCGACGGCAGCAAGCGGCCCTTCCTGACGCTGATCTACACGCTCGAACAGCCGACAGCCACACCGACCCAGACAGCAACACCGACGCGCACCGCAACCCCGACCGCAACGCCTACTGTTACGTCGACGCCCACGGCCACCGCAACTCCCATCGCGGGGCAGATCGCAGGCACGATCTTTATGGACGGCAACCGCAACGGCCGCCAGGATACCGGCGAGGAGGGGCTGGCGGGACGGCTGGTGCAACTCCGGCAGGGCGGCGCGCTCTACGACAATGCAACGACCAACGCAGCCGGGCAGTACAGCTTCCCGGAAGTCGCGCCCGGCGACTGGCAGGTGCTTGCCAGCATCCCGGCGAACTATGTCGTGACGACCGGCGCCAACCCCGCGACCGTACGCGTCACGGTGGCGAATATCGTTCGTGCAGACTTCGGCATCGCGCTCCCGCCGACCGTGACGCCCACCCCGACCGCGACTGTCACCGGCACACGGACGTCGTCACCTACGACGACTTACACGGCCACGCCCAGGCACCGCACCTATCTGCCGCTGATTATGGCCGGCAACTGAGCAGCGTATGGATTTCGTCGGCTACTATGACCGCTACTGGGCGGACAAGGGTGACCGGGTGGATCGCCAACGCCTCGCGCTGCTGGCCGCGCATGTCGCCGCGGGACAGCGCGTGCTGCAGGTCGATGGCGGGCCTGGTTGGCTGGCCGAGATGATGCAGGCACGCGGCGCGCAGGTCGTGATGACCGACCTCTCGCACACCGCGGTCGAGCTGGCCCGCGGCCGCGGCGTCGCCGCACAGCAATGCGAGATTGACGCAGGCCCGCTGCCCTTCGCGGATGGCGCGTTCGACGTGGTCGTGTGCGACTCGCAGCTCGAACACCGCTTCGACCCGGAGCACGCGCTGGACGAGATGGCGCGCGTGCTTGCTCCAGACGGCCGGCTGATCCTGCTCCTGCCCAATACCGCACACTGGCGCGTGCGCTGGTGGCTGCTGCGCGGGCGCTTTCCGTATGTGCCCAACACGCCGACCGACTGGCTGCACATCCGCTTCTTCACCCTGCCCGACACGCGGCAGATGCTGGCACAGCGCGGGCTGGCGGTCGAGCAGGTGGACGGCAGCGCCAGCCTGTGGGTCAAGGGTCTGTATCCCGCGTGGCTGCGCCGCGGCCTGCCTGCGAAGCTCTACACCCGGCTGGCGCGGCGCCGGCCCGCGCTGTTTGCGCGCGACTTCATCGTCATCGCGCGGAAACGATTGCAGATGGAAGATGGGCGAAGTGCAGCTTCGCACAGATTGAAGATTGAGGAGGCACCCCGGTGAGCCAGACGCCAAATCTTCAATCTTCAATCTTCAATCCGCAATCATCGCCCGGCGATGGCGGGCTCAAGCGGCAAGTCGCGAGCGGGCTGTTCTGGGTCGCGCTGGCGCAGGTCATCAGCCGCGGGCTGGCATTCGTCACCCTGCTCATCCTTGCCAAGCTGGTCGCGCCATCCATGTTCGGACTGGTGGGCATGGCGATGGTCGCACTCAACGCGCTGGCCCTGTTCCAGGATATCGGCTTCGAATCCGCGCTCATCTACCGGCGCAAGGCGCTGGACGAGGCCAGCCACACGGCGTTTGTGACCGTCATCCTGAGCAGCGTGCTGCTGACCGGGCTGGCGCTGGCCGCGGCGCCGCTCGTCGGCCGGTTCTTCCGCGAAGATGCGGTCGTGCCCGTCATGCGCGTGCTGGCGCTGACCATCCTGATCTCGAGCGTGGGCCGCGTGCCGCTCGTGCTGTTGAGCCGTGAGCTGGACTTCCGTCGCCGCATCTTCCCGGAGCTGGCTGCCAGCGTCATCGCCAGCATCGCGGCCATCGTGCTGGCCCTGCGCGGGTTCGGCGTGTGGAGCCTCGTCTGGCGCGAGATGCTGCGCGTCACTCTGTCATCGGCGCTCGTCTGGTTTGTCTCGCCCTATCGCCCGCGCTGGCAGTTCAATCTCCCTGCCGCACGCGAGCTGTTCGGCTACGGCAAGCATATCGTCTCGTCGCAGACGCTCATCTTCCTGATTACCAACGTGGACAATGCCATCATCGGGCGCTACGTGGGGGATGCGGCGCTGGGGTTCTACCAGTTCGCATACAATACCTCCAACCAGCCCGCGACGCAGATTACCGGCGTCCTGACCCAGGTCATGTTTCCGGTCTTCTCCAAGATGGCGGACGGCGACCCGGCCCAGGCGCGCATCATGCGTGCGCGCTACTACCTGACGATCGTGCGCTACGTGACCTGGATTACCACGCCGATCGCCGTCGCCACAATCCTGTTTGCGCCCGCGTTCATCCGCGGGCTGTACGGTGACGTGTGGGCCGCGGCAATTGTGCCGCTGCAGCTCCTGGCCGTCTACGGTTTCATCCGCTCCATCGCGGCCAACATGGGCAGTGTCTTCCGCGCGCTTGGCAAGCCGCAGTGGCTGACCGCCATCGCGGTCTGGCGGCTGGTCACAATGCTGGCGCTGCTGATTCCGGTGGCGGTGCGCTGGGGCATCAACGGGGTGAGCTGGCTGTCGGCCGTCGTCGCCGTTGTGGACTTCGTCATCTCGGCGTGGCTGGTCGGCAAGCTGGTCGATGCGCCGTGGCACGCCTACGTGCGGATGCTTGTGCCGACGTGGGCGGCGGCGCTGGCCGCGGGGTTCCTGGCGCTCTGGGTGTACCCCGCGCTGCCGTTCGCCAAGGCCGCGTTCAACCTGCTGCTGGCCGGCGTCCTGCTGGTTGCCGTCTACTTTGTATTCGCCTGGCTGCTGGACCCGCGGCTGCGCGAGACGGCGCGTGCGGGATGGCAATCGCTCCAGCGCATGATGGGCCGGCAGAAACCCGCCGTTTCGGGCGAAGCTACGCTGCGTCCCAAAATGTAGGGGCGAGGTGACCTCGCCCCTACCGCAACGTATTGACGGGGCACACTAAGGCGGCAAGATGGCAGAGAAGCTTACCGGGGAGACGATCCTGTGCTTTGCGCCGGACCCCTGGGCGGGACTCTGGCGCAACCGGCACCAGATCATGACCCGGCTGGCGCGGGCCAACACGGTCGTCTACATCGAACCGCGCACCTACCTGGGGCAGGCATGGCGCGCGGTGCGCAGCGGCCACATCGGATTGGCAGACGTGCGGCGACCTGCGCTGACCCATGTGCGCGATGGGCTGTGGCTCTACCGCGACCCGGTCTATGCGCCATACGCAGGGCGGCTCAGCGGCGGGCCGCTGACGGCCGCCCTGCGCCGCGGTGCGCTGCGCAGGGCACTGGCGACGCTGCACGCAGGCGCGCCGATCCTGTGGCTGCTGCGGCCATTTCATGCGGACCAGATCGGGCTGTACGGTGAGAAGCTCGTCATCTATCATGTCACGGACGAGTACAGCGGGTTTCCGACCGTCACGGACGTGCCGGGGTTCGTCCGCCAGGAGGAGGCGCTGTTGCGCCGGGCCGACCTGGTGTTCGTGACCTCGCCCGCGTTGCTTGCCAGCAAGGGCCAGCACAACCCGCGCACCCATCTCGTGCCGAACGCGGTTGATTACGCCGGCTTCATCACGACGTTGGGGAGCGGCCGCCGGCTGCCTGCGCTGGCAGATGGGCCGGACGGCATTCGGCGGCCGCGCATCGGCTACGTGGGTGCGCTGAACGAGAAGATCGACTTCGATCTGCTGGCCGCCATCGCCACCCTGCGCCCAGACTGGCAGCTTGTACTGGTCGGCGTGCTCGACCTGACGGGCCATCCGACGAAGGCCGATGCGCTCAAGCGGCTGCCGAACGTGCACTGGCTCGGCCGCGTGCCGGTGGAGGATGTGCCGCTGGCGATTGCGGGCATGGATGTCTGCCTGCTGCCGTATGAGAGCAACGAGTGGACGCGCAACATCGACTCACTCAAGCTGTACGAGTACCTGGCGTGCGGCAAGCCGGTCGTCGCGAGCAACGTGCCGGCGGCCTGGACGTTTGCGTCCCTGGTGCGCATCGCAGAAGGCCCGGAGCATTTCGTGGCCTCCATCGAGAAGTGGCTGGCCGAGGACTTTGACGGTTTGCACGATGTACGCCGCGCCGCGGCCGCGGTCAATACGTGGGATGTCCGCGTGGCCCAGATCGAGGGGTTGGTGACAGAGGCGCTGGCGCGGCGGGCGACAGGTTGAAGGTTACAGGTTACAGGTTGCAGGTTTGATGATACGCGGCGAAGACTTCGTTTACTACGGCCCGGAAGGGTGGCAGAGCATGTGGCGCAACCGCCACCAGCTCCTGTCACGGCTGGCCCGCGCCAACCGGGTCGTGTATGTCGAGCCGCGTCCCTACATCGAGCAAATCACCGGCGGACTGCGGGCGGGCGAACTGCACGTCGCAGACCTGTGGCGCGACCGGGGCCTGGCGTCCGCGCTGCCCGGCCTGTGGACGTACCGCTCGCCCCGCTACGCGCCGTTGGGCGGGCCGCCGCCCGTCCGGGCCGCATGTCACTGGCTCCGCCGGGACGCGGTGCGCCGTGACCTGCTCGCCGCGGGGATGCACCGGCCCATCGTCTGGATCTCGACGCCAACGCAGTTCGACGCGCGCAACGACCTGCCCGCACGGCTGCGCGTCTATCACATCGTGGATGACTACCTGAGCTATCACGACCTGCCCGCAGCACGGCGGCCCCGCTGGGCCGAACTGGAGCGCCGGCTGATCGACTGGGCCGACCTCGTGATCGCTGTGTCACCGGAGCTGATGCAGACGAAGGGCGGCCTCCCGGAGGGGGGATGCAATCCGAAGTTCCGCCTGCTGCCGAACGCGGTCGACCCGTGTCCGTATGCCGATAACCGGCCGCTCGGCCCCGC
This sequence comes from uncultured Anaerolineales bacterium, assembly GCA_964614645.1. Classification (GTDB taxonomy): domain Bacteria; phylum Chloroflexota; class Anaerolineae; order CG2-30-64-16; family CG2-30-64-16; genus MWBF01. Next base: position 39,935 of record CAZTMA010000015.1, on the reverse strand, counting down.
GCCGGAGCTGGAGAGCCTGCCGCGGCCCGTGCTCGGCTATGTGGGGCTGGTCAGCGTCCGGCTCGACCTCGCGCTGCTGGATGCGCTGGCCGCGCGCCATCCGGAGTGGACGCTCGTCCTCATCGGCACCGTGTTCCGCAGCGGGTGCGGGGAGATGCTGGACCGGCTGGCTGCGCGGCCCAACGTCCGGCTGCTGCCGCCTGTGCCCGCGGAGCGCGTGGCCGACTATGTGCGCCGGTTCGACGTGGGGCTGGCCCCCTACCGGGTGACGCAGGAGACGATACACGCCAGCCCGCTGAAGCTCTACGAGTACCTGGCCGCGGGCCTGCCGGTCGTCGCGGCCGATGTGCCGGGCGCGCGGCAGTTCGCAGACGTACTCGCGCTGGCGGATACGGCAGATGCGTGGGAAGCGGCGATTGTGGAGCAGCTTGCTGCGACATCCGCGGAGGCGGTGGCGGCCCGCCGCCGCGCCGTCGCGGCGCACACATGGGATGCGCGCGTCGAAACTCTGTCCGGCTATCTGGTGGAGGCGCTGGCACAGCCAGCGGGGACAGGATAGCGTGCGCATCGCGATGATCCTCCGCCCGGACGCGGACCGGGTCTTCGGCGGCGACACGGTCGTCATGCGCAAGCTCGGTGCGACCCTGTGCGACCAGGGGATCGAGGTGGTCGTCGGGCGGATGGGCGAGATGCCGCCCGCGCGCGAGTTCGACCTGCTGCATATCTTCGCGCTGGCGCCGGTGGAGCATGCGGAGGCGATGGTCGCTTGGGCGCAGAGCGGTGGCGCAGCCATCGTGTTCTCGCCGCTCTATTACAACGACTTTCGCGACTGGTTCGAGCGCGCCGCGGTCACCGTCCCGCGCTGGCGCACGCTGGTGCACCGGCTGGGCAAGCCGTTCGCCTGGCGGCTCTATCGCACGTGGCAGACGGCCCGGCTCCCGTACCAATCCGTCTGGCGGCGGATGCGCGCGGCGCTGCGCGCGGCGGATGTCATCGCGACGACGAGCCAGTGGGAGAATCGCTGGGTCGCCGGGCATTTTCGCCTGCCTGCGGCCGCGCGGCGGGCCATGCGCATCAGCCCGCTGGGCATCGACGCGGCCCTCTACGGCCGCACGCCCAGCGAGCACGAGCTGGCATCGTTCCGGGCACGATACGGCCTGCCGGCCGGCTACGTGGCGGAGGTCGCGCGGCTCGAAGAGAAGAAGAACCAGCTCGCGGTGATTCAGGCGCTCTACGACGAGCCGCTCCCGCTGGTCTTCGTGGGCAAGGACTCGCCCTACTATGCGGCGGGCTATGGCGACCGGTGCCGGGCGTTGGGCCGCCAGCGCGGCAACGTCCACTTCATCGAATGGCTGCCCGAAGCGGACCTGCCGCTGCTCTACGCGAATGCGGCGGCCCACATACTGCCGAGCTGGGTAGAGCAGCCCGGCCTGTCCAGCCTGGAAGCGGGGGCCAGCGGGACGCGCGTTATCTCGACCGCGGTCTGCGGCCTGCCCGAGATGTTAGGAGATGATGCCTGGTACTGCGACCCGTATGACCCGGCGTCCATCCGCACGGCCGTGCACGCGGCGCTTGCCAGCCCGCTGCCGGCCACGCTGCGGCCCCACCTGTTGACCCGCTATGCCTGGCCGCAGGTGGCAGCCGCCAACCTGGCGCTTTATGCCGATGTGCTGCGCCAACGTCACCAAAGTACGAGCAGATGATGGAAACAAGTGTATGGTCCTATCTGGCGGTGCTGCGCAAGCGGCTGTGGTTGATCCTGCTGCTGTTTGCGGTCACGATGGTCGTCATCCTGGTGCGCGCCTGGCGCACGCCGCCTGCCTATGCATCCTCCACCGTGCTCCAGGTCATGCCCCTGGAGTCGGAGGAGGTCACGCTCTTCGCGCGGCAGAACACCGTCTCGTCGGCGGACGCCACGGCCCAGGTCATCTTCCAGTTCACCAACCTGGTGCGCAGCACGGGCATCGCGCAGCGCACGCTGTCTGAAACTGGCATCCGCATGACCGCGCGCCAGCTCCTGGACGGCCTGGCGGTCGAGCGCGATCCCGCGGGCGACATCATCACCGTGTCTGCGACTGCGGAAACGCCTGAAGCGGCGGAGCAGATTCTCGTCAAGCAGGTCGAACTGGCGCTGCAGCAGTATCGTGAGAGCCGCGCCCGTCCTGCCGCCGCGGCCGGCCGATTCCTGGCTACGGAGCTGGAGACCGCGGAGCGCGAGCTGGAGAATGCACGCGCAGAGCTGCTGCGCTTCAAGCTGAATACCGGCTTCGAATACCTGGACCGCGAGATCGTGGCCGAGCAGGACACCATCCGCCAGCTCAGTGCGGCGCAGGAGCAGTCCAACATCGAAGTGCAGCGGTTGGAGGCGGTCGTCCGGGAGTTGCAGAGCCAGCGCGACGCGGCAGAGGCCGCGGCCGCGACTGTGCAGGCGGACAGCCCGCAGGCTACAGCCTTGCAGGCACGTCTCAGCAGCCTGGACACCCAGATTGCGGAGCGCACCGTGGAAGTGGCCGGTCAACGCCAGCGCGCGGCCGCGTCGTTCTCGCTGCTGGCCGAGCACCAGACGAACCTGGCCTCGCTCATTACGCTCACGGGCCAGTCTCAACAATTGCAGGACCTGGTCCAGGAGAAGCAGAACTCGCGCGACTTCCTGGCCGACAAGGCGCGCGAGGCACGGCTGAAGCAGAGCCAGAGCGAGAATGTGGGTTATCTGCAAGTCATCCAGCCGCCCACCACGCCACACAACCAGATCAGCACGCGCACGTTGCAGATTGCGCTGCTCGGCGGCGGCTTGAGCCTGGTCGCCGGCGGGTTGCTGGCCTTCCTGCTGGAGTTCATCGAACAGACGCTGCGCACCGCGCCGCGCCGCCATCGCGACCGGCCCCAGGAGCAGGTGTGAGCGAACTGGCGCCGCGCGCAGAGACATCCTCCGGCCTTGCCGGTCGCCTTATCAGCCCGCTCATCAATGTGGTGGGCGCAGCAGGCGGCGTTGGACTGGCCGCGCTGCTGGCCGACCTGATCGTGACCGGCGAGTCCGGCCGCGCTGTGACGCTGGTGGGGCTGGCCGCCGTGCTGACCGGGCTGGCGCTCCATCCGGCGTTGGGGCTGCTCGGCTGGCTGGCGCTCGCGCCGTTCAGCCGGGTGTTCAACCTCGCGATGGGCCGCGGCCTGCCCGACCTCAGCCTGAATCGCGTGGCTGCGATGTTCCTGCTCCTTCTGCTGCTGGCGCAGGTCACCATCGGGCGACGGCGTCTCGCCCGGCTGTCCGGCGTCGAGTGGACCGGCCTGCTTTTCATCGTCGGCATGCTGCTGTCAGTCCCGGCCTCGCGGCTGGGCATCGTCGGGGGCGTACAGAACGTCTTCGACACCGTCACGCTGCCGCTGCTCTGCTTCTTCTTTGCCCGCAACCTGTTAACGGGCGAGAGGTCGCTGGGCCGGCTGGTCGCGGTGCTGGCACTGGTGGGCGCCGTGCTGGGCCTGGCGGCCGCGCGCGAGCAGTTGACCAACCAGCCGCTCCTGTCGCCCATCCCCTACCGGTGGGCGTACGGGCAGTACTCGATCAAGGTCACCAGCTTCTTCGGCGCGCCGGCCATCATGGCCTTCACGTTGACGCTACTGACCCCGGCAGTGTTCTTCGGGCTGGCGCAGGCGCGCACGGCCGCGCGCCGGCTCTTCTTTGCGGTCATGTTGGCTGCGATTACCGCCGGGCTGGTGCTCACCTACGTGCGCGCAGGCTGGCTGGCGACTGCGGCCGGGCTGGTCGTGCTTGTTGTGCTGGCGCCCCAGGTGCGACGCTATGCGCTCCTGCTCGTGCCCGCGGGCCTGCTGGCCGGCTTGTTGTTCGCCGGCGGCGCATTCGACACGCGCGCGCTGACCGAGCGGCTCCAGACCGAGGGCTCGATCACTTACCGGACCGAGGCACTGCAGGTCGGCCTGCAGATTGCCCGGCGATCGCCGGTGTTCGGGCTGGGCCTGGACAACTACAGCGAGACGGCGATTGCCGCGGGGTGGCGGCCTGTCGGCGGTTTGGGCCTGCCCTCGGTCGCGCCCCACAACCTGTTCATCTACGTCCTGACCTCCGCCGGGTTGCTCGGACTGGCTCCGCTGCTTCTGCTGTTCGGCCTGATCGGCTGGCATGCGTTCCGTGCGTGGCTGGCCGGCCGCGGAAGCCAACGAGGTTGGTCCGCGGCGCTGCTCGGCACGCTGGCCGGTTACGTACTGTTCGCCAACACCTTCGATGCGCTCGGCGCGCAACTGGCAAACATGATGTTCTTTACGCTCTCCGGCGCGATCCTCGGGACGGCATGGGAGGCACAGCAGTGAAGGTCGCGCTGCTCGGGCCGTACCCGCTCGACCCGGCCGCACCTGCCGGCCAACCGCCGCTGCCGGGCGGCGTGGATGCAGTGGTGCTGGCGCTGGCGCGGGGCCTCGCCCAGCAGTCGGGGGTGGAGGTCAACGTGATCACCGCGCTGCCGGGCCTGGCGCGACCGCTGCGGGTAGCAGGCGACGGCTTCCCTATTTTCTGCGTGCCGCGGCCGCGCGGCGGCCGGCTGACCGGCCAGCGGGCGGTCGTCGCCGCGCTGCGTGACCAGGCGCGCGACCTCGAGCCGGATATCGTCCACGCGCACATCGCGGGCATCTACGCACGCGCCGCGCTGGAGACGGGCCTGCCCGCGGTCATCACGCTGCACGGCATCATCCGCCGGGAGATGGACCAGGCGTGGCCGGGGGTAGGTTGGCCAACGCGGCTGCGCTGGCTCAGCGACGCGCGGGCCGAGGATCACGTCGTCGGTGCAGCGCGCGAGATCATCGCCATCAGCCCGTACGTGTTGGCGGAGTTCCGGGACAAAGCGGCCGCGCGCTTTCACCTGGTCGAGAACCCGGTGGCGGATGTGTTCTTTGCCGGCGCCGCGCCGCCTCCGCCGGGCAACCAGCGGCTCGTGTGCGTCGCACGCATCATCCCGCGCAAGGGCATCCTGGCCCTGATCGAAGCATTTGCGACCGTGGCACAAGCACATCCCCAGGCGACGCTTGCACTGGCCGGTGAGCAGGATTCTGCGCCGGAGTATGTGGCGAGCTGTCGCACGCGGGCGGCTGCGTCAGGCATCGCCAAACGCGTGGCCTTCCTCGGCGCACTGCCGCCGGAGCAGGTGCGGGCCGAGTATGCCGCGGCGGACATCTTCGTGCTGGCGAGTGAACAGGAGACCGCACCGGTCAGTATTGCCGAGGCCATGGCGGTCGGGCGGCCCGTGGTCACCAGCGATGTCGGCGGCTGCGCGGCGATGGTCGAGCACGGCGTGACCGGGCTGGTCGTGCGCCCCCGCGACGGGGCGGCACTGGCCGACGCGCTGGCTGCGCTTCTGGCCGATCCGCAGCGCGCAGCGGCCATGGGCCAGGCCGGGCATAAGGCTGCGCATGCACGCTTTCGACTGGAGCCGGTGGTGAAGCGAACTCTGAAGGTCTACGAGCAGGTGCTGCCGGCCGCGCCGGCAACCGCGTCTACCGGACAAGGGGGCACACGATGACCGCGCCGCTGCGCGTGGCGCTGGTCAGCTTCTACCCGTACGACCCGGCCCGCATCTCCGGCGGCATCCGTGCAGTCGCCTATCTGCTGGTCGAGGGCCTCCGGCGCCGCGCCGACCTGGACGTCCATGTCATCCACTGCCATTCGGATATCGGCGGCCGGGGCCTTCCCGCGAATCGCACGGTCACATCCGGCAACGTCACGGTGCACTATCTGGCGCAGCCGCGGCAGCGCATCGTCCCGAACATGGTCACGGGCGTGCGGCGGATCGCCGGACAACTCGCTGCCATCCGGCCCGACGTGGTCAACACCCACGGCCACAACTACGCGGTGGCCGCGCTGGAAGCAGGCTATCACCCGGTCTGGACGATTCATGGCGTGCTGGCCGAGGAGGTGCGCTACAACCCGGGCTTGTTCAACCGGCTGGCGTTCGCGCTGGCCGCACGTTACGAGCGCCGAGCGCTGGCCGAAGTGCGCGAGATTACGGCCATCAGCCCGTACATCCGGGCGCGCTATGCCGGGCAGACGCGCGCGCGCTGGCACCTGACGGAGAACCCCGCGCCCGACGACCTCTTTGACCTGGAACGAGAGCCTGTCCCGGGGCGCATCCTGCTGCCGGCGTCGGTCATCCCGCGCAAGGACCCGCTGACGTTGATTCGCGGCCTCGCGCTGGCGCTGCCCGCGCTGCCCCGGCTGCACCTGCACATCGCGGGCCGCACGAACGAGACCGCATACGTGCAGCAGGTGCAGGCCGCCTGCCGCGAGCTGGGGCTGGCGGACCGCGTGACGCTGCTCGGCGTGCAGAGCCAGGCGGAGATGCGCCGGCACTACCGGCAGGCGGAGCTGGTGGCGCTGTCCTCGCGCGAGGAAGTTTCACCGATGGCGGCCATCGAGGGACTGGCCGCAGGCATCCCGGTCGTCACCACGGCTGCAGGCGGCGCAGGCTACATCGTGGAGGACGGACAGACGGGCCGGGTCGTGCCGGTCGGAGATGCGCAGGCGTTCGCGGCCGCGCTGTGCGATGTGCTGGGCGACGCGGCCACCTACCGCCGCATGAGCAGTGCAGCGCGCGCGGCGGCCGAGGCACGCTTCCGGCTGGACCGGGTGGTGGACGCGTACCTGGCCGCGTACCGGGCGGCACAGTGAGGCAGGCCGCGATGCGGGTCGTCGTCTTCGGTGAACGGCTGGCGCCGCCGCCGGACGAGGGCATCAAGAAGCTGACCCTCAGCCTGGCGGCCGCGCTGCGCGACATCGGACATGACGTGCGGCTGCTGACGACGGGCGGCACAGACTGGCCGGAGATGGGCCTAGCCAATGTCCCTGCGGACCGCCTGCTGCGCTCGGGTGAGCTGGCTGCGGCGCTCAGGTCGTTCCGGCCCGCCGCGGTGGTTTACATCCCTACAGCCTCGCTCACGCTGGCCAGCGCCGTGCGGGCCCGCGTGCTGAAGCGGTATGCCGGCAGTGTGCCCGTGGCGCTCGTTGCAGCGCAGGGCCGGCGGCACAACCGGGCGGTGCGGCTCGCGGCGCGGCTGCTCGCGCCGGACCTGTGTGCCGTGCAGTCGGCGGTGACGCTGGCGCAGGCGGTCGCGCTGGGCTGGCGGACCGTGCACCTGCCGCCCGGGGTGGACCTGGCGACCTTTCGCCCGGCCGCGCCGAAAGAGCGGGCGCAGTTGCGTGCCAAACACGGGCTGCCCGGCGGTCTACCGGTCGTGCTGCACGCGGGACATCTCAACCGGAGCCGCGGGGTGCTGGACCTGGCAGCAATTGCCGACCTGGCCTGCCCGGCCCTGGCCGCCAGCACGAGCACGCTGCAGGATGCGGCGCTGGCCGCCGAGCTGGCCGCGGCCGGCGTGCGGCTGTTCACCGGCTACGTGCCGCACATCGAGGAGCTGTACCAGGCCGCAGACGCGTACCTCTTCCCGGTCCCGCGTGACCCGCTGGCGCCGAGCAGCATCGACCTGCCGCTGTCGGTCCTGGAAGCGGCGGCGTGTGACCTGCCGGTCATTACCACGCGCTTCGGCGCGCTGCCTGAGCTATGGGCGGACGCGGCGGGGGTGACATTCTACGAAGACCGGGCTACCCTGCGCCGCGCGGTGGCACAGCTCCACGGCGCGGCGGGCGGGACCCGGCGGCTGGCGGCGTCCTTCGGGTGGGAGGCGGCCGCCCGGACGCTGATGAAGGAATTGCTCCCTGGCAGTGCATATGACTGACCTTGACCTCGCCTGGGCTGCTTATCTGCTTGCCTCCTGGTGGGGCGGCGAGCTGCCCGCGCCTGCGGAGCGCGGGGACCCGGCCGCGGTCGTGCACCGGCTCCGGCGCAACGGCGTGCCGCTGTTGACGCTGGCAGATGACACACGGCCGGCTGCGGCTACGCTCCTCGCAAACGAGCCGTTCCGTGCAGCGCTGGATCTGGACCGGGCGCGCATGGCCGGCCAGCAGGCCGCGTTCGGCGCCATCGCCGCGGCGTGGCGCGCGGCGGGCATCCCCGCGCTGTACGTCAAGGCGCTCGGCCCGCAGCCGGTCTTCCCCTATGTCAGCAACAACCTGGATGTGCTCGTGCCGCAGGCGCAGCAGGACCAGGCGCGGAAGATTGTCCGTGACATGGGCTATGTCGAGCTGCGCCATATCGAGGAGCCGAACAAGTTCCTGCTGCGCCGCTATCACTTGGGCGAGAGCGCGTTCGATATCCACATCCACGGACGGCTGGAATGGCACACGGAGTTCGTAGATTCGCCCGCCGCGTTCCGGGCCGCCCGCCCGCATGGGGATGACCCGGTGCTCTACCCCGCGGCCGCGGACGGCGTGCTCATCGCGCTCGCCCATGCCGTCTACGAGAACAAGGCACTCAAGCTGATCGAGCTGGTAAAGGTCATCTACGCGGCCCGCGTGCTGCACGTGGATTGGAGCGCGGTCATGGCAGGCGCGAGCCGCCGCGGTTGGCTGCCCGGGCTGTGGTTCGTGCTGGCGCTCTGCGCAGCGTGGGAGGAACAGCTTTACGGGACGACCAGCCTGCCGGCGGATGTGCGTGCCGCAGCCGAACAGGGCACGCCCGCGTGGCTGCGCGACACGGTAGCCACACGTGTGACCGGCCCCGCCCGTGCGCCGCTCGCGCTCCCCTTCCTGCACAGCAAACGGCTCTTCTACGGCAAGATGCTGGCCGATCCCAGCGTCTCGACTGCGACGCGCGCGCGCGAAATCTACACGCACACACTCTACGGGACGCGGGTGCGCCTCCGGCTGCGCAGCCAACGGCCCCTGCTCATCGCGCTGGACGGCATCGACGGGTGCGGCAAGTCAGCCCAGGCGGAGCTGCTCGACCGCGCGCTGACCGGCGCGGCTCTGCGGCACCGGGTGGTCTGGACGCGCGGAGGCAGCTCGGCCCTCCTGCAGCCGCTCCTGCGCCTGGGGAAGCGATTGCTCCGCCGCGGGCAGGCAGAAGCCACAGGGTCGAGCGGGCGCACGGACACAGCCGCGCGCGAAAAGGCGCGCGCCGCCATGTTCGGCCATCCGTTGGTGCGCCGCGCCTGGCCGTGGCTGGTGGCGCTGGAGCTGGGCGCGGCGTACTTCGCCCGGGTGCGCTGGCCCCTGTGGCGGGGAGAGGTGGTCGTTGCAGAGCGTTACGTGCTCACCGCGCTCATCGAGGCGGCCGCGCGGCTGGACCGTCCGGGCATCGCGGCCAGCGTGCCGGGAAGGTTGCTCCGCCTGCTCGCGCCCCGGCCCGGCGCCGCATACTGGCTGGACCTGCCGCCCGCGGTTGCGCTGGCACGCAAGGGCGGCGACGAGTCGGCCGAGTTCCTGGCCGCCCAGGCTGCCCATGCGCCTGCGCTGGCCGCGACGCTCCGCAGCCGCCGCATCGACGCGACGCTGCCGCTCGATGTGGTGAGCGACCGGATCGTCACCGAGACGCTGCGCAACTACGAGGACGCGCACCGGACGGTGCTGAATGCGCTGTTCTGCGCCAACCCGCGACCCCTGCCCGCAGGCTGGCATCGTTCGGCCGCAGCTCACGACAAGGATGAACATGGCCCGGCCTGACCCGCTCCGCGTCCTCATCGTCACGAACATGTGGCCGTCGCCTGCCGCGCCGATGGCCGGCATCTTCGTGGCTGAACAGGTCGCCTCGCTGGAGCAGTGCGGCGTGCAGACCGATGTGCTGTGGATCGACGGCGCAACCGGCGGCTGGCGCGCATACCTGGCCGGGTTCGGCCGGGTGCGGGACGCGCTGCGCGGCGGCCGGTACGACCTGATCCACGCGCACTACGTTTTTTCGGGCATTGTGGCCCTCGGCGGCGCGGCGCTTGCCCGCCGGCAGCATGTGCCGGTGGTGGTGACGCAGCACGGCATCGAGACACAGACCGGCTGGACGGCCCCGCTCTGCCGCTGGACAAGCCGCCGCGCCGCCGCGACGATTGCCACTTCGCGCCGCGTACAGGCCGCGCTCGGCCAACCCGACGCAGTGGTGATCCCCTGCGGGGTGGACACCACGCTGTTCCGGCCCCTGCCTGCAGCGGAGGCACGCGCCGCGCTCGGCCTCCCGGCGGATGTGCCCCTGGTGCTGTTCGCCGGAATGCGGCGGCCCGAAAAACGCTTCGACCTGGTGGAGGCTGCGGTGGCGCGGCTGGTGGAGCATGGGCAGGACGCGCAACTCGTCATCGCGGAGCACGAGGCGCACGAGCGGATGCCGCTGTATATGAATGCGTGCGACGTGCTGGTGCTGGCCTCCGAGGCGGAAGGCTCACCGATGGTCGTCAAGGAGGCGCTGGCCTGCAATCTGCCCGTCGTCTCGGTGGATGTGGGCGACGTGGCCGAACTCACGGCGGGCGTTCCCGGCTGTGCCATCGTGCCGCGTGATGCGGAGTCGCTGGCCGGCGGACTGGCCGCGGCCCTGGCCGGCGGACTGGCCGCGGCGCTGACCTCCGGCAGCCGCACGACGGGCCGCGCAGCCATCGAGCATCTTTCGCTGGAGGCAATCGCGGCGCGCGTTGTGGCGTTGTACGGTGAACTCATGGCGGGCGCCCCAGGGCATGACGGGATAAATGTTGCCAAATATGGCTAAAATCTGTATCATTACACATTCTGGCTATCCGGTTGAGCCGCGTGCCCGGCGCATGGCCGAGGCGCTGGCCGGGAGCGGCCATGCCGTCGATGTGCTGTGCCTGCACTTGCCGGGCCAGGCCGCGTCGGAAACCCTTAGCGGCGTCAATGTCGTGCGCCTGCCTGAGACGCGACATCAGGGCGCCGGGGCCCTCGCTTATCTGAAGGAGTACGCGCGCTTCTTTTTCCTGGCGGGCCGGGAGCTGCGCCGCCGCCACCGCCGCGCACCGTACGCGCTGGTGCAAGTCCATAACCCGCCCGATGCCTTGATCTTCGCGACCCTGCCGCTCAAGCTGGCCCGCGTGCCGGTGCTGCTGGACCTCCGTGAGCTGATGCCCGAACTGTTCATGTCGCGCTTCGCTCTGGCTCGGGGCAGCGTCATCGTCCGGCTGCTGACCTGGCTGGAGCGGGCCGCGTGTGCGTATGCCGATACGGTGTGCGTGCTGCACGACCGTCACCGCCGCATCATGACCGGCCGCGGCATCCCGGCCGGCAAGCTCGTCCAGGTGATGAACTGCCCCGATGAGCGCATCTTTGACCCGGCGCAGGCGGATGACAGTCGCAGAGCAGACGCCGACCGCACGGCGGATGCGGTCCACACGGACGGGCGCTTCGTTGTCATCCATCACGGCGGCATCATGCAGCGCTACGGCGTGGACCTGCTCGTGCGTGCGGTCGCACAGGTTCGGCCCGAGATTCCGGGGGTCGCGCTCGAATTGTACGGCGCAGGCGACTACCGGCCTGCGGTGGAGCGGCTGGTGGCGGAGCTGGGGCTGACGGACATCGTGCGCTTCCACGGCCAGTTGCCGATCGAGCAGCTCCCGGCTGCCATCCGCGGTGCAGACGTCGGGGTGGCGCCGATGCGCCAGGATGTCTTCACCGATTGCGGGCTGCCGACGAAGCTACTGGAGTACGTGAGCCTGGGCATCCCGGCCATTGCCTCCCGCACTGCAACGACCGCGGACTATTTCGACGAAAGCATGGTGCTGCTGTTCGAGCCGGGCAATGCGGCAGACCTCGCAGCAAGGCTGCTCGCCGTCTACCGCGACCCCGCTGCTGCGCAGGCGCGCGTGGCGCAGGCGAGGCGCTTCACAGCGCGCTATAACTGGCAGGGCGAGCGGGCCACCTATTTGCACGCCGTCGAGCGGCTGCTCATCCGCAGCCAGCATGGAGGAAGGACCTGATGATCCGGATTCACCCCACGGCCGATGTTTCGCCCCGGGCCGTCATCGGCGAAGGGACGTCCATCTGGCATCAATGCCAGGTGCGCGAGGGCGCCCATATCGGTGAGCAGTGCATCCTGGGCAAGAACGTCTACGTCGATTTCGATGTGTACATAGGCAGCCGTGTGAAGATTCAGAACAACTGCTCGGTGTATCACGGCGCGACGCTGGAGGACGGGGTGTTTCTCGGCCCGCATGTCGTGCTGACCAACGACCTGTATCCGCGCGCCATCAACCCCGACGGCAGCCTGAAGGGCAACGATGACTGGGAAGTCGGGCCTGTGCGCATCTGCTACGGCGCATCGGTCGGTGCACGATCGGTCATCCTGCCGGGCGTCACGGTGGGCCGGTTCGCGCTGATTGGTGCGGGCGCGGTCGTGACGCGTGACGTGCCGGATCATGGCATCGCCGTCGGCTGTCCCGCGCGGCTCATCGGCTACGCGTGTGCGTGCGGCCACCGGCTGCACCCCGACGCAGCAGGGATGCTGGCCTGCCCCCAGTGCGGAACGGCCTATCCCGACCTGCCTGCAGAAGACAGATAACCCTCAACCGGAGGTTTGGTCCAATGTTGAACGTAGGAGTGATCGGCGTCGGTTCGATGGGCCGGAACCACGCCCGTGTCTATGCCCAGATGCCGGGGGTCAACCTGGCCGCGCTGGCCGATAGCGATCCCGAAACGGTCCAATCCATCGCGCGCACCTACAAAGCCGCCCCCTACACCGACTACAACGAGATGCTGGCGCACGAGAAGCTGGACATCGTCTCCGTGGCCGTGCCCACGCGGCTGCACCGCGAGGTCGCGCTGGCCGCGATCCACGCAGGCGCACACACCTTCGTCGAAAAGCCGCTGGCGTTCGGCGTGGCAGAATGCCAGGCGATGATCGACGCGGCGCGGGCGGCGGGGGTGCGGCTGGGCGTCGGCCACATCGAGCGCTTCAACCCTGCCATCCTGGAACTCAAGCGGCGGCTGGAGGCCGGTGAGCTGGGCCGCGTGTTCCAGATTCGTTCTCGGCGCGTCGGGCCCTTCCCCAGCCGCATCGCGGACGTGGGCGTCGTGTTCGACCTGGCGACCCATGAGCTCAACATCATGGAATACCTGATCGGCGCGCCGATCCAGAACCTCTATGCTGAGACCGAGCAGGAAATCCACGCCAGCCACGAGGACTTGCTCTCCGGCCTGCTGAAGTTCACCAACGGCGCGGTCGGCGTGCTGGACATCAACTGGCTGACCCCCACGAAAATCCGCGAGCTCTCCATGCTGGGCGAGCGGGGCATGTTCCACGTCAACTATCTCACCCAGGAACTCTACTTCTACGAGAACAACTACGCGAACGGCTGGGAGGGGATGGTCGCCCTGATGGGCGTCAGCGAGGGCCGCATCACGAAGTACGAGATCCGCAAGCGCGAGCCGCTGGTGGAGGAGCTGGAGGACTTCGTCGCCTCCGCAACGAACGGCCACGCGTCGCTCATCAGCGGCGAAGAGGGCATGCGCGCAGTCTACCTGGCGGAGAAGATGGTGCTCTCCGGCAAGCTGCACAACATTCTGGCAGTTAACGGCGTGCCGATCGCGTAACTTTGCAGCCAACGTCCAGTTAATATAAGGAGATGCTATCAGCGGGCCATACATTTCAAAAAAGTCATAATAGGTCGGTTGAGTTTTCATCCAAAGTTCACGTGGATGGCATAGAAAATATGTGCCCCTGGTTTCATCTCCCCTGGGCAGCCGGCGGCGTCAGGACTGTGCGCCTGAGCCGCGCCAGGCAATTCGTGACCCAGGTATCTTATCTTACCTAGAGGACAGGAGCAGAAGAAGTGTCTAAACGCAATCTCTCGTCTTCCGGCAGATGGTTGACCGTTTTTGTACTGCTGGCTGTGTTGTTGTCGGGTGTATCGACGGGCGTCAATGCGGAGGGGCTGCGCCAAAGCGGCGGCCCCGATGCTGGGGCGGCGCCTGAGCGTATCATTCGCACGACCGGCGCACTGCCCGGCATCTACCACATCGACTATCTCAACAGCTTCTACAACCTGAATCCGGACACCCTGCCGGTCGATGGCTCCATCGGCTTTTGGATCTGGAGCACGCTGAATCCGGCGTCGGGCAACTACAACTGGGCTGCGCTGGACAACTGGATCAAGAGCCGCGTCGACCGCAGCGCCACCACCCCGACGGGCGTCGGCATCATGATCTCGACCTATGACACCACCACGGCGAACGATATCCGCTCGACGCCGAACTGGGTCATCAAGATTCCGGATGCCGTTATCCCGGCCACGACGCAGAGCGGAGTGCCACATTACATCGACTACTTCCATCGCACGGCCCGCAAGCACCTGAACGGCGAGTTCGACAACGGGCTGTCGCTGTGGACCGTCAGCGATCCTGCGGCTATTACCATTGATGCGGCCCCGCCGACTGACCCGTTTGTGCCGGTTACGCCGACCATGCCCGACCGGCCGGCCAGCGGTAACGCGTTGCAGCTTGGCAACGTGAACAATGCCAATGCGACTGCCGTGCACCAGGCGGAGACCGTGCCAGCGATGCCGCCGAGCCTGGCCGGCCAACAGAACGTTTACGTCTATGCGCGGGTGAATATCGAAACCACCGACCCGAATCCGAACGATCACCTGTACATCGAGCTGTGGGATGCGGCCGATAACAAACTGGGTGGGACGCAGGTTGACATCAACAACCTGAGCCATGCCGGCCAACCCGCCGACTACTGGAAGGGCTACACCTTCGATGTCACCTCCTTCGGCGCCGAGAAGGCGGTGAAGGTTGTCTTCAAGGTCGTGACCGACGGCGCCAACCCGACCACATTCCATGTGGACAACGTGCAGCTGCGCGTGCGCCATCTCATCCCGAAGTATTGGGGCGCTGCGCATAAGGACGCATACAAGACCTTTATCAACGCGCTGGGCGCGCGCTATCGGGACACTCCATCCGGCATACTGAATGGCGATCCCAAATACCGCCTGCAGTTCGTTGCTATGGGCACGGGCGCGTACGGTGAGAGCCAGCCCACGCAGGACGTGGTGGATTGGGAGTACAAATCGACCTTCGACCACGTCATGAAGAACGCCGGCATGGACACCACGGGCGAGTGGCGTGATTACGTCAACGAAATCAGCCTCGCCTACGCGACCGCGTTCGGCACGGGCGACCCGGCCGGCCCGGACCGGCATGTGTTCCTGCAGTACGCACCGAGCTTCATCAGCGGCGAGGAACGCGGTTACACGACGGACTATGCCGCGGCCTTGGGCGTCGGCCTCTCGCACAACCGCCTGGCCCCTGAGTTCACGGGCCTGTACACGAACGACCGGTCCGGCTTCTACGACCCGATTCGCCTGCACTGGAACAGTGTGCCGATCGCCTTCGAAGCCTATGCCGATGACCTGCGCTGCAACACCGTGCTCAGCTACTGGGCGCTCCACAGCGCAGTGGAAAAGCATGCCGACTACATCCGCACCGATCCCGATCTGCTGCGGAATTCGAGCACCGGCCTGCCGACGATCCACGCACCTATCTTCGACTGGGCGCGGCAATACCTGGGCAAGACCGTGCAGGATGCTCCGCGCGTCTGGACGATCATGCGCGAGCACCGCAACCCGGCCATGCTGACCTGTGGCACGGTCTACTACAACACGACCGCCACCTCGGCGCGCTATCCGCAGTACGGCAACTTCAACTACTGGTTGTACCAGGTGGACGCCATCACCGGCGGCAAGACCGTGGCCGAGACGAACGACAAGGGCGCGGACAGCCGCTACGCCAAGAACCCGAGCAACGGCGGCGCTTACACCCAGGCCGGCCTGGGCCTCTGCGGCGAAAAGGCGTACAGCAACATCTACCTGACCAATCCGCCCGTCTGCAACCCGCAGCCGTACAATCCTGACCTGCCGGCGCTCGTCGGCCAGAACCCGAACGACTACCGGGACTTCTACGATCCGTGGGACTGGACCGGCGAGGGCAAGGAAGCGTACGTGGTGCGCCGCACGGATCAGGCGACGAACAACCCGTACATGTTCTTCCGCATCGACGACGGCTATGTCCCCGGCACGCAGGTCTACAGCGCGAAGATCACGGTCGGCTACTTCGACATCGGCACGGACCAGTGGTCGCTGAAGTATCACAGCACGACCGGCGAGAAGGTCGCAGGCACCGTCACCAAGACGAATACCAAGACCTACAAGGAAATCAGTTGGACCGTGACCGATGGCAAGTTCGCCAACGGCCTGACCGGGTCCACCGACTTCTACCTGGACAGCCGCGCGCCGAACGGCACGGCTGACGGCAACGAATGGGTGCACAAGGTCGAGGTCGAGAAGCTCGGCGCAGCCCAGGAGCCGACCCACACGCCAACCGTGACCGTGACGCCGACGCAGACGCACACGCCCACCGTCACCCCGACGTCGACCCCGACGACGGGTGTGGTCGAGGGCCGCGCGTACCAGGACACGAACAAGAACGGCGTGTACAACGCGGGCGAGCCGCTGCTGCAGGGTGCGGTGATGGCCCTGCGCCAGGGGGGCGCAGAAATCTACACCGCGACCTCCGGCGTGGACGGCGTGTTCCGCTTCCCGGCGGTTACGCCGGGGCAGTATGATCTGGTCGAGAAGACGCCGCCGCCCGGTTACATGGCGTCGTCATTCGCCCTGACGCTCTTCGTCAATGCCAATCAGACCATCACCGGCCGCGATGTCGGGTATCAGCAAGCCGCCACTGCGACGCCCACAGCGACCGCAACGGTAACCGTCACGCGGACGCCGACGGCGACGGCCACGACCACGGCGACGATGACAACCGAAGTGCGCCGCGTCTACCTGCCGCTGGTCTTGCGGTAAGGACAGCGCCGGCCCTGTATATCTGAACTAGAGGATCGCGCCCGGCGAATCGGAGAGCCATTCGCCGGGCGCTGCCTATGAAGCAGACGGCGCTACCGGCGCGGCGCTACGGGCGCGGCGCTACGGGCGCGAACTGAGTTATCCATGCCAGCCAGACTGCTTTCCACTCGTGCTCAGACATTGCTGCGGTGCCCCGCGTGCCAGGGCGAACTCCAGAGCGAGCCGGGCCGCTGCACCTGCACGAACGTCGAATGTGGGCAAGTCTATCCCATCCTGGACGGCACTCCTGTCCTGATCCATGAGGCCAACAGTGTCTTTACGCTGGCGGACTTCGTGGAGCAGCGCAATACGTTCTATAACCTCAAGCCCAGCCATGCCAGCCGCTGGCTCGACCGCATCACGCCGCAAATCAGCCGCAACGTGAAGGCCGACGAGAACTTCGACCGGTTCGCCCGGCTGCTGCTCGACGCGATGCCCGACCCGCTAGTGCTCGTGCTGGGCGGCAGCGTATTGGGCGACGGCATGGCGCGGCTGGCCGCGGACCCGCGCATCGAGTTGGTCGAGAGCGATGTCTCCTTCGGCCCGCGCACCCAGCTCATCTGCGACGGCCATGACATCCCTTTTCCGGCGAACACCTTCGACGGCGTCATCGTCCAGGCCGTGCTCGAGCATGTCGTGGACCCGCACCGCGTGGCCGGGGAGATTCACCGCGTCCTCAAGCCGGATGCACTGGTCTATGCCGACACTCCCTTCATGCAGCAGATGCACGGCGGCCGCTATGACTTCGAGCGTTTCAGCTACTGGGGTCACCGCCGCCTGTTCCGCCAGTTCAGCGAGGTCGACAGCGGCGTGACGTGCGGGCCCGGCATGGCGCTGGCGTGGTCGTACACCCATTTCCTGCGCAGCTTTGCACGGGGCCGGCGCACGCGCCACCTGCTGAACCTCTTCGGCAGCCTGACCGCGTTCTGGCTCAAATACTTCGACGCTTATCTGGTCAACCAACCGGCGGCCATCGTGGCCGCATCCGGCTACTACTTTCTGGGACGCAAAAGCGACGTGACCCTGTCGGACCGTGACCTCGTCCACACCTACAAGGTGGCGCAGTGACGTCCGGCAGCGGCGTTCCACCGGCTGCGGGAGAGACTCTCATGCCAGCTCGACCTGACCGTGTGATGTTCTGGCGGACAGTGATCCTTGCGTCCGTCCTCTTGGCGTCCGCCACGCTCCTCGCGCTGCCGGCGTTTGCGTCGGGCATCCGCCTGCTCAACACACCGACCTCTACACTCCAGCCCGGCACGGGCGGAGTGGCAGGCCGCGCCTGGCACGACCTCAATGCCGACGGCGTCTATGGTGCGGATGAGCCGCCCCTGCCCGGGCTGACCGTCACCGCACAGGGCGCGACAACCGCCTCCGCGGTCAGTGACGTCGACGGCGCGTACCGGCTGGCGGGACTGGCGCCCGGCGTCTACCAGGTGATGGCTGCGCCGCCGCCAGGGTACCAGTTGACCACCCAGGCGGCTTACAGCGTGCTGGTGGTGGATGGCACGCTGATCAACCTGGATTTCGGCGCGTATCTGCCGCCGACCCCGACGCCCACTCCCACGCGGCAGCCTGCGCTGGACGCCTCCAACGCAGAGACAGCCTACTGCGGGGGCGTGTACCGGGGCGACACGAACACCGGCAGCAACAACGTCAGCCGCTACAGCTGCCAGCCCGGCTGGAACGAGAGCGGGCCGGAAGTGGTGTACCGCATCGAGGTCGGCGCGGCGCAGCCTGTTTCGGTGACGCTGCTGTCTGCGGCCGCCGACCTGGACTTCTTCCTGACACGCTATGTCTTCCCGGAATCATGTGTGGCGGCCGGGGATGCATTTCTCACTTATCAGGCCGAACCCGGCGTCTACCTGCTCGCGGTGGACGGCTATGAGGGCGCGGCCGGGGCATACACTTTCCGCCTGGACTGCCCGTTGGGCCAGGAGGCGACTGCCACGCCAACCTTCACCCCGTCGCCGCGGCCCACGGCCACGCTGACTCCGACGCCGGGCCCGACCTTCACGCCATCGATCACGCCCCGGCCACGCAAGCTCTATCTGCCTCTCGTCCTGCGCAACTACCCGCTGCCGCTGCCGGATCTGACCACTATTAGGCTGCAGGCGGGCGTCAACGGCTACATGGGTGCGACCGACACCACGCTGGATTCGTGGGAGCCGGCCACCCCTCAGGGCGACGATCGCGACCTGCGCCTCTTCTTCTCGCGCACGCAGGCCAACAACACGAGCAAGTCGCCGGTGTTGCGCTTCGGCATGGATTTCCTGCCCGCCGGTGCGATCATCACGCAGGCGGAACTCAAGTTGTACGTGCCAACGGCGCCGGCCCACGACCTGCGCGGCGAGGTGCGCGGCCTGCTGCACTCGTGGAGCGAGGCCGGCGCCACCTGGAATGATGCCAGCACAGGGCAGCCCTGGGCGCAGCCCGGCGCGCAGGCTCTCAACATCGACCATTCGACCTGGGCGAGCGCGCCCCGGCACATCACCGCGGGCGGCCAGTGGTACGTCTTCGACGTAACCTCGCTGGCCGCAAACTGGGTGCGCATCCCCGGTCAAAACTACGGGATGATCTTATTCGCGCGGGCCGGCGACATCGAGGCCAACGTCGAAGTGCAGTTCGCCAGTCGCGAACATCCCGACCCGGCCCTGCGCCCGCAACTGGTCATCACCTATGGTATCCCGTAGGACAGCCAGAACAGGATAAAACATGAAACAATCTCTGGCCCTGGCCGGCCTGCTGTTGCTCTTGCTCGGCGTGGTCTCCGCCAGTCATGCTGCCCCCGTCGCGCCGGCGGATACTGAGGCGGCCCCCGCAGGCGAGCCGGAAACCATCCGGCTGCCCGATGCGCATCCTCCCGGCATCTATGTCTTCTATGACTGGACGAAGGTGGACCCCCGGACCTACCCGGTCGTCGGCGGGGAGATGGTCTTTACCTGGAAGAATATCGAATACGCGGCCAACAAATACAGTTGGGGCGGCATTGATAAGTTCATAGCTGATATGGCGAGCCAGGGCAAGCGCGCGGGCCTGCGCATCAACTCCTACGACGGCGAGTGCTGCGGCGGCTCCAGCGTACCGGCCCATCTCAAGGCCAGCACGCCCAACATCGTCATCACCTGCAGCGGCACTGAAATCCCCCGCTATTGGGACGTCTCCTATCAGAACGCCTTCTCCAAGCTCGTCAAGGCCTTCGGCGCGCGCTATAACAAGGACCCGCGCGTCGCCTGGATCGAGATTTCCACCGGCATCTTCGGGGAGACCGCGCCCGCAGAGGACAAGCACGATCCCTGTCTGGAAGCGGCCGGGCTGACCAGCAGCCTGTGGATCAAGACGGTCAACTGGTCGACCGATATCTATCGGCAGGCGTTCCCGAACAAAGAGTTGTTCCTCCAGTACGCCCCGCGCTATCTCGAGCGCAAGGAACGCCGTGTGTTCACGGACTATGCCGCGGCATTGGGAGTCGGACTCAAGCATAACGGGCTCAAGCCCGACGGCAGCTCGGATGCCATCATCACGGACCCGACGCACCCGGCCTATCTCTCCGGCCAGTATGATCCGCTGCTGACCTGGGGCGACCAGGTGCCGACCGCGTTCGAGGGTGCGAACGTCAGCGTCAGCATCGAAGGCCGCACGAACACCATGTGGGGCCTGTATAACGCGCTGGATAAGAAGGCCGACTTCCTGGCGCTGGATACGAACGTGGTGACCGCGGCCGACCGCCAGGACCTCCTGCAGTTTGCCGGTCGTTACCTGGGCAAGCACGCACCCGACATCCCCAGCGCGTGGGTGGCGCTGCGCGAGACGGAGTTCGACTGGTTCCCCGATTACGGCAACTTCGAGTTCTATCTCGCACAAAATGACGCAGTGCCGGGCGGCAAGACCGTGCCCCTATTCAACGTCGGCACGGCCGCGGAGGGCCGCTACACGCGGCGCACGGACCAGGCGACAGGCAACCACAGCATGTACTTCGATGTGGACGAGGCCTATGCCTTCGCCAACAACTACCGCGCCACCATCACCGTGACCTACTACGACCAGGGCACGGATCGCTGGGAACTGCGCTATGACGGGCTGGCCGGGGACGACCTGCTGGGCGGCACGGTGACCAAGACGAACACGCGCACCTGGCGCAAGGCGGTCTTCGACCTGACCGAGGTGGAGTTCGGCAACGCGCTGCCGGGCGGCGGCAGCCGCGCGGGCTCCGACTTCCGCATCTACAACCTGAAGGACGGCGACGAGATCATTCACATGGTGGATGTCGTCGCACTGCCCGGCAAGCCGAAGACGCTCGTGCTCCAACCGGGGGTAGATGGCTATAACGGGCTGACCGATACCTATCTTACCTCGTGGTATCCGGACAAGAACTACGGTACGGCCGAAGGCATCTGGCTTGGCCACCCGGACAAGATGTTCGGCGTGCTGCGCTTCGATCTGGCATCGCTGCCCGCAAGTGCGCGGGTGATGACCGCCACGCTCCAGACCTACCACTATGGTGGTTCGAGCACCTACGCCCTGCCCCTGACTGTTTCGGCACATCGCCTGCTGCGCGCGTGGGACGGCACTGCCGCGACCTGGAACCGGGCAACGGCCAGCGTGCTGTGGCAGCAGCCGGGCGCGCTGGGCAGCAGCGACCGGGATCCCACCCCTGCGTCTGCAGTTGACCTGCACCAGTTGAACGGGTGGGTCACGCTGGATATCACCGCGCTGGTGCAGGATTGGGTGGACCAGCCGGCCGGCAACTACGGCCTGTGGCTCAAGGGCGTGAGCGACCGCAATGCGCAGTTCTATCTCTATACGGCCGAGGCGAAGACAGTCGACTTGCGGCCCCGGTTGGAGATCCAGTACTACGATGTGGTGAAGCCACCGCCGTCGGCTACGCCGACTTACACGGCAACGCCGACTTACACGGCTACGCCAACTCGCACGGCATCGCCAACGCCCACGCGCACTCCAACAGCATCGGTTACCCCGACGGCCAGCAGTACCCCGACGGCTACGCTGACACCCACCGTGACGGCAACGTCGTCAGCTACGCTGACTTACACGCCTACGGCGACTCACGGGCCGACTGAAACCCCGACGACCACGCCAACGGCGTCGCCTACCGCCACTTCCACCCTTACGGCGTCTCCTACGGAGACTTACACGGTCACGCCGACGCCCACCGCAACCGGCACTGCGACGGCGACGGCTTCACCGACTGCTACATCCACGTCGTCGCTGACGGCGACTTACACACCTACGGCGACGCCGTCAGCCACGCCGACTTATACGGCGACACCCACCGCCACGCCGGCCGGCCGGATTCACGGCACGGTCTGGCTGGACCTCAACCGCAATGGCCTGGCCGAGACAGGTGAACCGGGCATCGCCGGGGTCACAGTGTGGCTGGATGATGCGACAACGATGCATGATGCGCCGGGCGAGGGAGGACTGGGAAGTGTGGTGAGCCAGGTGAACGGGGCGTACGAGTTCATCGCTCTGTCGCAGGGCCGCTATCGTATCGCGCTGGCGCAGGCCGCGGGTCTGCACCTGACGACGGATGGCGAGGTGGTGATCGACTTGGTGGCAGACGCAGCCCAGGAGGTCTCGTTCGGCCTCGGGCAGCCGCGCATGCGCGTATACCTGCCTCTGCTGATGAGGTGACATAACTTAGTTCGAGGAGTCTGCATCCTCAGATGCAAACGGCGCCGCCAGTCGTGCGGGCCGTTCCGCATCTGAGGATGCGGAACTCCTCCCGACTATTACGGAGATACATCGCGAAACGACAACAGGCGCTCGCAATCCCCTGGAAACCGACCCTACCAGCTCAGGTCCTTCTCATACCCCAGGTCAATCAACAACTGCCCCCAGCGTTCCTTGAATAGGTCCTTATTCGCGCCGGCGAGATAGTTGACCCAGTCGCCTGCCACGCCCTTGCGGTAGTGGCTCTTCGCATCCTCCTCGCCCTTCTGCCGCCCTGCCAGCTTCTGGAAGGCCTGCGCCTCGATCAACTTGTGCAGGTACGCGGGCGGGATGCCGCCAACGCGCAGCGGCCGCTTGGCCCGGTGCAGGCCGCGGTTGGCGGCCAGCTTCAGACTGGCGACCCACTGCGCCGGCCCTGCCGCAGGCATGGGGATGCCGAGGAACGCCAGGATGCGCGTGAATTCCTCCTGCGGCGCGGTCGTCAGCACCTCGTAGCGGCTCTCGCAGACACGGGGATCGTGATAGTTCCAGTTTGCCAGTGCCTCGAACTCCGCGGTCCGGCGGTCCAGTTCCAGCCGGAGGCCCTCATCGAACTCGACCGTATTGAGCTGCTCGCGGAACTGTGCAAACTCCTGGCGGTAGACGGGGTGCGAGTATTTGTCGGAGAAGTACGACGAAACCAGGATGTCACGCGGGTCACGGATGACGTGAAACCCGCGGAAGGGGCTGCCTGCCAGTTGGTCCACAAGCTGGCGCGTGGCGTTGAGATGAATCAGAAAGCCGGCGCCGGCCACATCATCGGGCAGCGTGTTGTAGCGGTCTTCCTGTATCACCCGCAACCCCAACTCGCGGCTGAGGCCCCTGATAATCGCTGCCGTCCACATGGTAGCGCAGCGATGATGGCCGAAATAGGCGTACATCGTTCGGTGTATGCTCCTTTGGGTGAGTAGACAACCATCATATGCCCAGCCCCGCGCGGCGTCAAATCGACGGGCGTCAAATCGACGGGCGTCAAGTCGACGGGCGTCAAGTCGACGGGCGTCAAAATCGACGGCGTCAAAATCGACGCATTGACGGCCTTAATGCAATGTGATATTCTTGTGCTGCCTCTCATCCTGCCTCTTCCGGTATGGCAGTCCGCTGCATCGCAGGTCGCGCAGGAGTTAGCAACATGGCGGCAAGCATTCGGCTCGGTCATCGGTGGCAGCCCAGGTGGCTGCTACGCGCCGCCGCGTTGGGCATCTTTGTATGCCTGCTTGCCGGTTGCACGCCTGCGCCGGTCATTCCCGAACCCGTGTTCACCCCGACACCGGAGCCTCCAGCGCGGCCGGCATCAATGCGGCCCGACACCATTGCAGGGGCCTATCTCGCCTGGGGCGTCGCGCAGAATGCCGTCCCGCCGACCCGCGTGCCGTCTGACCCGCTGGCCCCGGGCAACCAGATTCTCGGTATCGACTGCCTCACCTACCTGGGCTCGGGCGGCGACGTCGGCATCTCCGGTGTCTGGGAGAACCAGAATGCCATCAACTGGGGCGCGTACGACGCGTGCATCAACGCGGCTGCACAGCGCACCGTCACCCTGACCGACGGCAGCACGGTCACCCAGCCGGTCATCCTCACCATTCCCAGCTCCTTCTCCGATACGGGCAGCCGGTGGTACCGGACCGGCGGCCACGGCGCACCGGGCACCGCCGGCAACCCCTACATGCGCCTGCACCTGCCGCCGTGGATGCAGAACGACGCGTACCGCTTCACGTTCCAGATGCCGGAATCGGGCAATTACTACCAGTCGCTGCGCTATGACGGCGCGTTCAAGGCGCGGATGATTGAGTTCGTTCGCGCAGCGGGCGCGCGCTACAACAGCCATCCCCAGGTGGCCGCGGTGCGCATTGCCGTGGGCGTGCAGGGCGAGAGCCAGCCGGTGCTGCCCTGCCAGCCGTTCTGGGATGCGCAGCCGCCCGCCGGCGGCGATGGGCTGGCGTGTCGGGGTGACCGCACGGACCAGGTGCTGGTCGAGCACGAGAAGACCGTGAGCTGCAGCGCCTACATGAGTTTCCTGCGCGAGGTGTCCGAAGCCGCATATGCCGCGTTCCCCGACAAAGTGGTCGTCGCGATGGCGGACGCCGGGCCGTGTAAGGGCGTCGGCAGCAAGCAGTTGCGCCGCTGGCTGTATGACACCCACTGGACGACCATGCCCATCGGCATCTCGATGAACAACATCAACTCGGACCGGCAGGATGCCGACGAGCGGCCGGGCAACACGCTGGCGAAGTGGGCCAAGTATGCCACGGGCCGCACGCTGAGCAACATGGGCTATCCCATGTTGTTCGAGTTCGACTGGCACGCGCCGAGCCTGAAGGGCATGTACTGGACAACCCTCAGCGGTGCAGCCAACGGCGGCAGCTACGTCATGCATCACAGCCCGTGGAACGGCAGCTACAGCGCCCTGCAATGGGAGGTGGTCGATTACTGGCTGGCCTCGGACCGCCGCGCGTGGCTCGTCTTCCGCGACCGCGAATTCCCAACCTACGACTTTGCCGCGGGCTTCGGCACGAGCGGGGTCATCGGGGACTGGGGCAAGCACCTGTCGGTCGTCAACCCGGAGGTCGCACCGCAGGCGTGTGAGCCGGAACTGCAGTCGGCCGCGCGCGCGGCCAACACCGTCGCCGCGCGGGCCGGCGGCATCAATATCACGCCCGCGTGCCCCGGCCCGGCGCTCCCGACCCCCGCCATCACGCCCGCTGCCACACCCAGCCCCGGCCCCGACCTGCTGAACCGCCTGCTCAACCACCAGGCGCGGCGCCTGCCTGCGGGTGAGTCGCTGGCATTGGCTCTGTCGGACCGCTGGCAGTTCTACGGTCGCACCTCGCCCATCACCGTGACGGTCTCCTATCTGGACATCGGCACGGATACGTTTACCGTCAGCCTGCCTGACGCTGCAGGCATCCGGCGCGAGCATGTCATCGGCAAGACCGGCACGGGCATCTGGCAGCGCCATACGTGGACGCAGATGGCCCGGATCGCCGACCCCGCCGGTGCGGATGCGTTTGCGACAATCGCGAACGATGCGCTGGGCGACGAGTACCTGCACGAGATCTATTTCGACGTGGATGCCGCATGGGCGCCTTCGCCGACACCGTCTGCCACCCTGACGCGCGCGCCCAGCCCGACTGCCAGCCTGACGTCCACGCCCACGGCGACGCCGACCATGACCAGCAGCGCGACGCCTTCACCCAGCGCAACGGCCACGCCATCCGCCACGCCATCGCCCGGCCCGACCCTGACGCCGACCTTCACCGCGTCTCCACAGCCGACAGCCACATCGACCCTCACGCCTTCTCCAGGGCCTACGGCCACGCCGACGGCTACGCCACCCTTGACAGCGTCGCCGGCGCCATCGGCTACACCCAGTCCAGCGCCGCACTTAGCCTGTGCCGCGGCGCTGCGCAGCACGGTCGGCCTGGGACCGGGCGTCAAGTCGGTTGCAGCTGCCGGGGAGGGGGTTGACGCAGGGTATTACGTGGGCCTGTTCGATTCGAGCGAGCTGCTACGCGCGGATGCCGATGGCGCGGTGGTCTGGCGTGTCGCAACGGGCGCGGGCCGCACGAACGGTGTGGCTGCCAGCGACGACGTGGTGATTACCACGAACCGCGATCGCGGCAGCGTCACCCTGCACCGGGCCACGACCGGCGCGCGCATCGCCACCCTGTCCACCGGCAGCCTGCCGTGGGGCGTCGCTGCGGAGGAAGGCCGGGCCTACGTGGCGAACTTCGGCAGCAGCTCCCTGAGCATCGTGGACCTGGCACGCGCGGAAGTCGTGCGCAGCGTGCCGGTCGGCCAGCAGCCCGTGACGGCACTGGCTTATGCCGGCCGGGTCTACGTGCTGCACCTCAACGGCGCAGTGTTCATGCTGGACGCAGACGGCAACCGGCTGCTGCAGGCAGTCGCGCCGCTGTCCGGCGCACGCGCCCTGGCGCTCGACCCCCTGCGCAACCGCCTGTACATCACCGGCGAAGCGGCCCGCGTGAGCGTGCTCGACGCGGCCAGCCTGCTGGAGGTCGCCCGCTTCGCGCTGCCCGGCCCGGCCTACGCTGCGGTCGTCAATGGGCAGACCGGACGCTTGTTCGCGGTGGACCCGCAGCACGACCGGCTGTACGTGGTGGACCCGGAGGATGGCGCGGTCAGCCAACTGCCGCTGCCGGCCCAGGACGCGCTGGAGGGCGGCCAGGGCATCGCCGTGCTCGACGGCCGGATTGCCGTGGCCGACTATGGTGCGGGCAGCCTGACCCTGGTCATGGATACGACCTGCACGGATCGCCTGACGCCGGTCGCAAGACCCAATCCGGAGTTGCTGCCCCAAGTCAGTTCTACGCCGAGCTCCACGCCGGGCATGGTGCGTGCGACGACGACCCGGACGCCCACCGCCACGGCGGGCGCCACGGCCACGCACACGTTGACGCCGAGTCGCACACCCCAGCCCACGGCTACGCTTGCCCCGACGCGCACGCCGTCACCCAGCGCGACACTCACGCGCAGGCCCACGGCCACACGCACCCCGACCGCCACCGTGCCGCCCACTCCCGCTGCCATCCAGGCCAAAATCGAGATCCTCTGGCCTCACGGCGGCGCAGAGGTGCGGGATGCGGAGCTTGCCAACATCACGGCCTATCTCATCATGCCGGGAGGCAACGACGCGCCGCCCTGTGACTGGAGCCCCACCGTGCGGCTCTGGTCTGCCCGGAACGCCGAGCCGGCGCGCGTGCTTGCCGCCGGGGAGAAGCGGATGCTGACGACCAACGGCCGCACCTTCCCGGTCTGGGACTTCAACGATGTGGATGTGTCCGCCGCGCGCGACCCCATGGTCAAGCTGGCCTTCTTCGTCACGGTGGATGGCGTGCAGTCCTACCCAAATATCTGGATTCACGCGGCGGACGCGCGCACGGTCTTTCCCCAGGCCGATGTGCCCTCTGCGGCCATCCAGTGGCGGCCCAGCACGGTGGATGCGCGCATCGAGATTGTCTGGCCGCATGGGGGTGCGCCGCTGCAGGACGCACGGCTGGCGAATATCAGTGCGTACCTGTTTGCTGCGGGCGGCAAGCAGGCGCTCTCGCCTACATTGACCTGGCGGCCCGTCGTGCGCCTGCACCGGTCGCTGAACAACGACCCCGAGCTGCCGGGCAGCACCGTTACGGGCACCCCGCGCGAGGTTAGTGCGGAGAACGGGGTGCGCTTCCTCGCGTGGGATTTCAACGATATCGATGTGAGCCTGGCGCGCGACCCGCTCAACCAACTGTTCTTCCGGGTCAGCCTCGACGACACGGCCACATACACCAACATCTGGGTCCACGGGGCCGAGCCGCGCACCATCTTCCCGCAGCCTGACATCCTGAATTCCTGCGAGTGAGCGTCTGGCAATCCTCGCGGCCTGATTTCGCGCATATAACCGCTGGCTATTTTGTAGTATAAGGTATACAGGCAGGCGTGTTCTGCCATTCATCACCAGGAGCCAAGCCATGTCCCGTGCGCTGAACCGCCGTGCATTTCTCAGGCATCTCGCGTTTCTCTCGGCCAGCGGTCTTGCGGCAAGCGCGTGCAGTGGGCGTTCTGCTTCGCAAGCGCCTGCCACTGCCCAGCCGGCCACCGCAGCAGCCACCGTCGCCCCGCGCATAGCGGAAGCGACTACGGCGCCCGCGACCGGTGCTGCTTATCTCGCTGTTGCGCGCGGCGCGGGCGCAGACCCTGCCGAGCTGACCCGGCGCGCGGTCGCGGCTGTCGGCGGCATCGAACGCTTCGTCAAGTCCGGCGCCGACGTCATCCTCAAGCCCAACATCTGTAACGCCTACCACGGCCCCGAATACGCCAGCACGACGAATCCGCAGGTGCTGGCGGCCCTGGTCAGCCTGTGCCTCGGGGCGGGCGCAAAGCGCGTGCGCGTTCTGGACTACCCATTTGCAGGTGCGGCGCAGGCGGCCTATGCGACCAGCGGCATCGAAGCCGCCGTGACGCAAGCGGGTGGGCAGATGGAGGTCATGAGCCGGATGAAGTTCCGCACCCTCGCGCTGCCGGACGGGGTTGTGCTGAAGGAGTGGCAGGTCTACAGCGATGTCCTGGACGCAGATGTGGTCATCAACGTGCCCATTGCCAAGAATCACGGTAGCGCGGGCCTGACGCTCGGCATGAAAAACCTGATGGGTGTGGTCGAGAGCCGCAACGGTTTCCATGCGCGCGGGCTGCACCAGTGTATCGCCGACCTCAGCACCGGCGTCAAGCCGCAGCTTACGATCGTGGATGCCGTGCGCATGCTGATGGCGAACGGGCCAACCGGCGGCAATCTGGACGATGTCAAGCAGGCCGATACGGTCATCGCCAGCGCCGATGTCGTGGCAGCAGACGCATACGCAGCGACCCTGTTCGGCAAGGCGCCCGGTGATATCGGGTACATTCGCATCGCTGCGGAGATGGGGTTGGGTACGAACAATCTGCAGACGATCGACATCGAGGAGATTACAGTGTGAGGTGGCGCAAGCTCCGGCCGGCCGTACAGGTTGTTGCGCTGCTGCTGTTCGTCATGCTGGCGCTTGCGGCTGGCCGCGGCATGCTCCCGGCCGACCTGTTCTTCCGGCTCGATCCGCTGGCGGGTCTGGCCGGAATGTTGGCCGCGCGGCAGCTCGTTCCGGCGCTGCTGGCCGGCGCGCTCATCGTCTTGGTCGGGACGCTGCTTCTGGGCCGGGCCTGGTGTGGCTGGCTGTGCCCTCTCGGAACCCTGCTCGATTGGACGCCCGCTCGACAATCCCGGCCTAAGGACGTGGAGCCGGCTCCGGCCTGGCGCAGCGTGAAGTATTTCCTCCTGGCGCTGATCCTGGTCAGTGCGCTCTTCGGCAGCCTGACTTTCCTCGTGCTCGACCCGCTCACGCTGCTCTATCGCACGTTTGCAGCCGTCCTGTGGCCTGCCTTCAACGCGCTGCTGCTGGCCGCTGAGCATGTCCTGTACCGGCTGCCCTTCCTGCAGGCGCCCATCGATATGCTGGAGCGCACCCGCGGGTCCTGGCTGCCCCTGGAGCCGCCGGTGTACGCGGGCGCAGTCCTCGTGGCGCTTCTCTTCGCCGGTGTGCTGGCGCTCAACGCGGTGCGGCCGCGTTTCTGGTGTCGCTACCTGTGCCCCCTGGGCGGCCTGTTGGGGCTCGTCAGCCGGTTCGCTTGGCTCCGGCGGACGGTCGGCGACGAGTGTGTGGCGTGCCAGCGGTGTGCGCGCGCCTGTCCCACCGGCACGATTGACCCTGCGCGCGGATACGCCAGCGACCCCGCGGAATGCACGATGTGTCTTGATTGCCTGCCGGCATGCGCGCGGGCCGGGCAGACTTTCACCGGCCACCTCCATCCTGCCCCGCGCCAGCCCTACGATCTGTCCCGGCGGCGTTTCCTGGGTGCCGCCGCGGCCGCCATCGCGGCCATCGGGGTGTTCGCCATCGAACCGTCGGCCCGTCGCGCGCATGCCCGCCTCATCCGGCCCCCCGGCGCACAGTCGCCGCAGTTCGCCGCGCAGTGCATCCGCTGCGGCCTGTGCATCAAGGCCTGCCCGACTTCCGGCCTGCAGCTCAGCCTCTCCGAAGCAGGGACTGGTGCGGCCTGGACACCCGTTCTGGTGCCGCGGCTGGGCTACTGCGACTACACCTGCAACGCATGCGGCCAGGTCTGTCCGACGGGCGCCATCCCGCCGCTGGCGCTCGCTGAGAAGCGGCAGGCAGTCATCGGCCACGCTTATATCGACCGCAGCCGCTGCCTGCCCTGGGCCGACAACATCACCTGTCTCGTCTGCGAAGAGATGTGTCCGTTGCCGGATAAAGCGATCAAGCTGGAAGACGTCACGGTCACCGGGCTGGATGGCATATCCATCGCAGTGCGCCGCCCGCATGTCCAGCATGACCGGTGCGTCGGTTGCGGCATCTGCGAGAACCGCTGTCCCCTGGCCGGCGAGTCGGCTATTCGCGTGGCCGCACCCACAGACTGGATGACACTGCCCGCCTGATTTATAAGACCAGCCGCCTGTTGCTGGTCAGGACGCTCCCGCGTCAGGCATCCGCCCCCTTATTCGCGCGGCCAGCTCGTCCAGCTCTGCGCGCGCGGGCATATGCGGCTGCCAGCCCAGGTGCATACGGTCGCGATCGCCCGTATAACGCGCCATGACGTGCATGTGGAAGTGGAAGACGTCCTGCTGGCCCGCGCGTTCGTTGGCCTGGAGCAGGTTCAACCCGTCCGCGTGCAGCGCGACCTTGACCGCCTTCGCTACCTCGATGGTCAGGCTGAAAACCTCGGCGCCCGTTGCGGCATCCAGCGCGTAGATGTCCTGAATGTGCGCCTTCGGGATGACCAGCACATGCCCCGGCACGGGCTGGTTGATGTCCATGAACGCCAGCGCCCCAGCGGTTTCTGCAACGATGCTGGCCGCGGCCTCGCCACGAACAATCCGGCAGAAGATACAATCCGACACGATATGGCCTCCCGTTGAATCCCCTCATCAAACTTGCCATAAAAACTGTAATTGCACCCGTCACGTTTCGCGTGCTTGGCCGTCTATGATATAGGGAACACGTACAATAGCAACAATTGAGTGGTTGCGATTGCTGCAATGCGACAGGGTGTCGCTGTCGCCCCTGTAAGGAGGGGGACCATGATTCGCACCAGGCGTACAGTCGCTGCACCGCTCGCTTACGCGGCGCTCTGCTTTTCCCTTGTGTTGTTAGTCTCCGTTCTCGCGGCCGGGACGACCCCGGCCGTCACCGCGGCCTCCGGCGAGCAGCGCCCGGCATCTGCCGGTGCAGCCCTCACCGGCCCAACTCCCGCTTCGGCCGGCCCCTGGCGCTCCGGCGGCCCGTATGGCGGACCGGTGCGCGCGCTGGGTCTCTCTCCTGCATTCAACACCGACGGCTTCGCCCTGGCGGGCGGCTGGCAGGAAGGAGCCTATGGCGTCACCGGCGGTTACGGCATCGCCCGCACGACCGACGGCGGTGCGAGCTGGCAGCGCCTCCAGGATGCGCAGCACCGCTGGCCCGTCTTTGACCTCGCTGTCTCCCCTGCCTTTGCGACCGACGGCACGGCCTTCGCGGGCACCGACGTGGGCCTGCTGCGCTCGACCGACCGGGGCGATAATTGGACCCGTCTCTATGGTGGACTGCCAGCAAGCACCGGCAAAGAGCCCGAGCTGGACGACATCGCGCACGTTCGCATCTCGCCTGCGTTTGCGGCTGACGACACGCTCTACGCGGTCCCGCGGTCGCCGTCCGGCGGACAGGCGAGCCTCTACCGATCCGCGGACGGCGGCGACACCTGGACGCGCGTCTACACGGGGACGGTCACGGCCGTCGCGCTCAGCCGCGATTTCGACACGGACGACACTCTCTTCATCGCGGCCCCGCAGGGCGGCACGACGCGCGTCCTGCGCTCGGCAGACCGCGGGGGGACGTGGGTCGAGGTCTTCGATGCAGGCGCCGCGCCGGCAGCCGACCTCCTGGGCCTGCACGATATGGCGCTGCTCCTCGCAACCGACCAGGGCATCGTCCGCCTCGTGCCGCAGGGGGGCGTCTATGCAGCAGACCCCGTCACCGAAAACATCGCGACCGCCGTCCACCGGCTTGCGCCGGCCGGCGACCATGTATACGCAGCGGCAGAAGGCGGGCTGTACATCTCGCTCAGCGAGGGCCGCACGTGGCAGCGTTACGCCGATACGCCCGCGCTGCCGTTCCACGCGGTCGCGCCCTGCCCGCTGTGGGGCGCGTGCCATGCGCTGATGGCGGGCAGCGATACGGGCCTGCTGTTCACGCCCGATGACAACCTCCAGCCGTGGCGCTGGCTGCCCGGCCTCTACCCGCTGCGGGCCGAGAGCGTGGTCGCCTCGCCCGCCTATGACAGCGACGGAACTCTTTTCGCCGGAACCGACGAAGGCATCTTCCGCAGCGCTGACCGCGGCGTCACCTGGCAGCGGCTCCCGACCGGCGATCCGGTGGGCCACGATGCAGCCTTCCGCGCAGTGCGGCTGTCGCCGGCCTACGCGACCGACGGCACCGTGTTCGCCTCCTACGAGGATCGCTCCCTGACCCAGACCGCGCTGTACCGCTCCACCGATCGCGGCCAGACCTGGACGGTGTTCCCGGCGGTCGCAGGCGGCACCGCGCTGGCGGTCTCGCCCGCCTTCCCGGTGGATCGCACCGTGTTCTTCGGACGCGGGGATCGCATCTTCAAGTCCACCGATGCAGGCGCAACCTGGACGAGCTACCCGGTGGCGGACATCGACCCGATTATCGAGATTGCCCTCTCCCCCGGCTATGCCAGCGACCGGACGGTTTATCTGACGGGATTCGGCGGCGTGCGGCGGAGCCTGGACGGGGGCGTGACCTGGGCAACCATGCCCACTTTTGGCCCGGCCTATGACCTGGCTGTCTCGCCAGCCTATGCCACAGACGGCACGGTGTGGCACACCTACCGGGCCATCGAGGCGCCCGGCGACGACACGCCGGAGAGCGCGGTCGTCCGCACGACCAACTGGGGCGGCGCCTGGAACATGGCAACAGTGGGGCTGCCCGGCGTGTACGAGCCGTTCCCGTATCCGGTCGCCGTCTCCCCCCGCTATGCGACGGACCGGACGCTCTTTACCGCGCTGTACGGGCAGTTCGTGGCCGGCACATCGCACAGCCTGTATCGCGCGTTAGACGGCGGAGCCTGGTGGAACCACCTGGGACCTGCACCCGGCAACCCCAATGTGTTCGACTTGGCCGCTACCGGCTACGGGCCGCTGGCAGTCGCCGCCCACCTTGCGACCGACGAGGGTGTGTGGCATTACGAGTCGCTGTGCGAGGAACGGCTGAGCAACGGCGGCTTTGAGGTCCAGGGCGCCGGCTGGCAGCTCCCCCTGACGCCGGCGACCGCGGTCTACAGCACGAAGGTTGCGCACACGGGGCAGCAGAGCGTGCGCACGGGCATCGACGGCGGCACGAACGTCTACAGCTACTCGTCGGGCAACCAGTACGTGACGATCCCGGCGGGCAGCGCTGCCGCAACGCTCACCGTCTGGTGGTATCCCATCTCCGGCGAGGGGCCGTTGGCTGCCGCGCCGGCTGCGGTCGAAGGCGAGCCGGATGCGCGCACGCTTGCGGCTGCTGCGGCGAGCAGCCTGGGTCTCACACCGGAGAAGGCGCCGGATGCCATCCAGAGCACCGACCGCCAGTACATCCTGCTGCTCGACGGCAACGGCAACATCCTCAAGACACTCCTGTGGACGCGCAGCAACGCGCGCACCTGGCAGCAGCTCACCTTCGACCTGTCTGCGTATCGCGGGGTCGCGCTGCGGGTGGCCTTCGGCACGTATAACGACGGCAAAGACGGCGCGACGGCCATGTACATCGACGATGCGGCGCTGTCCATCTGCTGGCCCGAGCTGCCGGGACCTACAGCCACGCCGACGGCGAGCCCCACTCACGGGCCGGTCCTGCCTCGCGCGTTCCTGCCGTTGATTCTGCGCAACTATCCGCTCCCCACGCCGACGTGGACGCCAACGGCAACGTCGTCGCCTACGGCGACTTACACGCCGACCGCAACGCACACGCCGCCGCCCGGACCGACCGTCACCCCGGGAGCCTGCTATGCGGGTCTTGCGAATGGCGGCTTCGAGACCGACGCCGCCTGGATCATCCGCTCGAACCCGGTGCTGGCGGCCTATGTCACCTCG
Source organism: uncultured Anaerolineales bacterium (assembly GCA_964614645.1). Taxonomy (GTDB): domain Bacteria; phylum Chloroflexota; class Anaerolineae; order CG2-30-64-16; family CG2-30-64-16; genus MWBF01. Next base: position 5,803 of record CAZTMA010000015.1, on the reverse strand, counting down.
CCTGTGCGCTCCGGCCTGCGCAGCATGCGCACCGGCATCCCCGCGGGCGGCAGCAACGTGACCAGCTACTCGCCCATCGAGCAGGCCGCGGCCTTCCCTGCGACGCTGGCGTCCGCCCGGCTGCGGTTCTGGCGCTACAACATCTACGGCGACGCGACCCCGACCGCGGGCCAGGCTGCCGCAATCGACGCGAGCCTGCTGCCCACACATGAGGCTGCGCTGCCGGATGCGATCTTTGCAGTCGACTTCTTCTACGTCATCGGCATCCGGCCCGATGGCGCGATCGAGTGGCTGCTCACCGAGAGCCTCACCAACGCCGCGTGGCGGGAGAAGACGGTCGATGTCAGCCGGTTCCGCGGGCAGACCATCCGCTTCCAGTTCGGCACCTACAACAACGGCGCCGGCGGCATCAGCCGCACGTTCGTGGATGACGTGGCGCTCGAGCTCTGCCCGCCCGCGGGCGCGCTGGCTCTGCCGGACGGCTGGGCGCGGCGCGTCATCGGCCGGTCGGAGTCGAGCACGCTGTATGCCGACGTGAGCGATGCGCTGTATCGCTCCGATGACGCAGGCGGCACATGGCACGTTACGGGCGCGGCGCGGCCCGAACACAGCGTGGCCGGCGCGCTGCCGGAGGTGCTCTATGCGGGGGACGGACGCTCATGCTACGACAGCGGCGCCACAACGGTCGTCCGGCGCACGGTGGACTCCGGCGCAAGCTGGCAGGTGCTCCCGGCCGCTGCGGACCTCAAGCCGCTGGCCGCGCACGCCGGCCAGCCGTGGCTTTACCTGGGCGGCTGCGGCGGGCCGTCGCTCAGCCTGAACGGCGGGGACACGGTCCTCTTCCAGCCTGACCCGCTGTTCAGCCTGTATGATGTCAAACAGCTCGCGCCCGCGGGTGCAGACTGGCATACGGTCTGGGCGGGCGCGGTGAGCGAGGGCGGGGGCGGCGTGGTGCTGGTCAGCCGCGACGGCGGCGATACCTGGACGCAGAGCACGCCCCTCCACCTGGAGATGGGCTGGACGGGCGCGCTCGCGCTGGCCCGTCATATGCCAGGAGGCGTGTTCGTGGGAGCGTCGCGCGGCTTCTTCCAAACGGCGGATGACGGCGCGACCTGGCAGAACGCGTCCGCCGGGCTGGCGGACGTCGTGGACCCGGGCACGGCCGACCGCTCGTACGGCTTGCATGCCATCGCGCAAAGTCCGACGGACAGCCGCGTCTACCTCGGCACAGTGCGCGGGCTGTATATGCGGCCCGCGCCGGCCGCGGCCTGGCAGAAGGTCACGGGCGTGCCGTTTGAGAACCTCGAAGTCAGCGACCTGCTGCTGCTGGACGCTGCACCCGGCCGCCTCTATGTGACGACGCCGGCGGGAGTCTTCATCTACGACACAGGCAGCAGCACGCCCACCCCGACGCTCACGCCCACCGCGACGGCCACTGCGACGCCCACCCGCACGCCGACGCCCACGGTCTCCACCGCAGCCATCCCGACCGCGGCCCCGGGCGCCTGGCCGACGCCCTACGTGCTGGCGACGCTGACCTCGCTCGCGGGCAGCCACCCACACGGCCTGGCGTTGAGCCCTGCGGGTGACCTCCTGTACGCTGCCTTTCACGGTGACGATCACACAGGCCGGCAGCTCGGCATCCAGACCACGAGCCCGCTGGCCCTGCAGGCCGAAGTCGTCCTGGACAGCCAGGCAACCGGACCAAACGGCGTCGCGCTCGTGCCGCGGCCAGGCACGGGGGCCGGCTACTGGGTGGCGGTCACGAATCGCGAAACGGGTGACCTTGTCCTCGTGAACCCGGCCACACGCGCAGTCGAGGCCCGCCGGGATGTGGGCGATCAGCCGGACGGCGTTGCGGTGGCCGGTGACAGTCTCTACGTCGCCAACTTCGCCAACGATACGGTCAGCCGCTTCGACCGGGTAACGCTGGCGAGCCTGGGAGAGATCGGCGTCGGCCACGAGCCTGCCCTGTTCGCCGTGGACCCCGACACGGGCGACGCCTACCTGTCGCTGCACGGCGCAAACAAGGTCGCCCGCCTGCATGGCGGCAGCGTGGCGGAAGAATACCTGGAGATCCCGGAGCCGTACAGCCTGGCGTTCGACCCCGCGGACCGGCGGCTATATGTCGGCAGTCGCGGCCACCATCACAGCGTTACGGTGCTGGATATCCTGGCGGGCACGCGGCCCGGCGTTATCCACGTGGGCGGAGAGGCGCTGCTCGTCGCGGTGAATCCCGACACGGGACACCTGTTCGTGGTCGTTGACACCGCGACGGGGCGGCAGGCCGAGGTGTACAGCACCCTCGACTGGCAGCGGCTCGCAGTGATTCCTCTGCCCCCGGGTGCAGAGGAGGGCATCGCCGTGGACAGCCAGACCGGCCGCGTCTATATCGCGTGCGGTGAGAGCGATACTATCGCTGTCATCCAGGACGCTGCACCGGCGGAGGTGCTGTTCACCAGCGACCGCGATGGCAATAGCGAGATATACCGGATGCTGCCCGACGGCCGGGGGCAGGCGCGCCTGACCTTCACTCCTGGCCTGTCGGAGACAGATGCGGCCGGTTCGCCGGATGGCCGCTGGATTGCATATAGCGTCGCGGGCGCAGATGGAGGTCGCGAGCTGTGGCGCATGAGCCGGAACGGCCGCAACGCCCACCGCCTACCTTCAGGCGGCCCGGACGACGATAACCCTGCCTGGTCGCCCGACGGCGAATACCTGGCCTTCGTATCCACGCGCGGCGGCCAACCCCATCTCTATCGCCTGGACCTGGTGACAGGCGCGGTCACGCCGCTGAACGCGGCCGCGGGGATCGAGCAAGGGCCGGACTGGTCGTGGACCACTGGCCGAATTGCGTACGAGTACAGCGCGACCGGCGGCAACACGGCCATCTACACGATGGCCGCGGACGGGAGTGACACACAGCAGCTTCTCGTGAATCCGAACAGCGATGCGCAACCGAGCTGGAGCCCGGACGGCGCCCGCCTCGTCTTCTGGGGCACGCGCTCCGAGCAGACGCTCTACCGCGTCAGCGCGGACGGGACCGGCGTCGTGCTGTTGGTATCGCGCACCCTCCGCCCTTCCTCCCCTCACTGGGGACCGTCCGGCGCAAACTGGATCGTCTTTACCGGCTACCGGCCGGGCAGCGGTTACAGCGAGGTCTTCCGGACGACGCCGGATGGCGCCGGTGTCGTTCTGCTCACGCAGAATGAGGTGGATTTCGACAACGTGACCGGTTGGCTGCCGGGCAAAGCGCCCTGATTGACCTGATTCCCATGTCCATGAAGCTCGGGCTGCGCCCATCACGAGAATCAAGCTGATCAAACGAATCAAGGTCCCCGTTTGACACCCGTCGCTCCGCCCCGTATACTCCGTCATATGACGGAACGCACACGCCGAGTGGCCGGCGCAGCCCTGGTCGGGGTCTTGCTGCTGGCCCTCTTTTACCCCGTGCTCCGCTGGCTCGCCGGCGAATGGCTCGGCAACGACTACTACTCACACGGCCCGCTCGTGCCCCTGATTTCCGGCTTCTTCGCGTGGCGGCTGTGGAGCAAGTGGCCGGCTGACCGGCGCCGGGTGACCATGGAGACGGCCGGGCTGATCCCTGTGTTGCTCGGGCTGGCCGTCTACGTCTACGCCCTCGTGCAGGCCGCGTACTTCATCGCGACCCTTGCGCTGATCGTCATCCTGGCGGGCGTCATCTGGTATCTGCTCGGCGGCGCGGCGCTGCGGCGGCTGGCATTCCCCGTCGCCTTCCTGTTCTTCATGGCTCCGCTGCCCTTCGTGGAACCGTTGAGCGTGCCGCTGGCCCAGGTGACCGGCGTAATCTCGGCCGCGTTCGTGCGCCTGTTCGGCGTGCCGATCGAGGTCAACGGCGCACAGGTCAGCCTCCCCAACGCACAGCTCGTCGTCGGCGCGCAGTGCAGCGGGCTGCGCTCGATCGTGACGCTCCTGACCCTGGTCGGGCTGGTGGTGTTCATCGTGGATGGCTCGTGGCCGGGGAAGCTACTGCTCGCGCTGAGCAGCATCCCGATTGCCGCGCTGGGGAACGTGCTGCGCGTGTCGTCGCTGCTCGGCGTGGCGAATACCTGGGGCGCGGACACCGCGTTCAAGTACTATCACGACTACTCAGGCATCGTCTTCTTCGCCAGTGCAGTCGTACTGCTGATCCTGTTCAGCCGGTGGTGTGGATGTCGCGAGATCAGGGAAGATATCTTCTGATCGTGGCGCTGTTGCTTGTCGCGGTCGGCGCAACCCTGTGGGTGACGCTCGGCCGTCCGCTGGGCGCGAGCACCGCGAGCGGCCATGAGTTCGTTGCGGACATCGACAACTGGCGGCGCACGGACCGCGAGCGCGCGGTCACCTCACCGTTCGACTTCAACCTCGCCGCGGACCTCAAGGCGCTCCCCCTGCAACTGGGGGAGTGGCAAGGGATCGAAGTGCCCCAGAGCAACCTGGAGGTGTTCATCCTCCTGGAGCCGGAGCAGTACGTCCAGCGACTCTATCAGAAACCCGATGGCAAAAGCGTGTGGTTAAGCCTGATCGGCAGCCGCAAATCGAAGAGCTTTCACTCGCCGCAAATCTGCTATGACACCGACGGGTGGCAGACCACCGCCGGATCGGAGCCCGTGGTGCTGGAGGACGGACAGCTCTATGCGCTGCGACTGCTGGCAACGAAGACCGAAGAGGGTGGGACGGCGGAGCACGCGGTGATGTACTTTTACCTGTGGCCCAGCTATGCCCGCGACCCGCAGGACGGCATGGTGCTGGTGAAGGTGACCGCGCCCATCTACGACACTGTAGAGGAGACGGTCGCGCTCGAACAGGAATTCCTCAACGAGCTGTTCGTCTCGGCGCGGGAGTAAGCAGGATCTCTACGACGCCGATCGCACTGCGGTCGCTTCGAGGTGTTGCTGTGGCGCAGCGGCAGCCTTTGCAGCCGCGCGCGTGATACGCCCACGGCGCCGCCACGCAGGCAGCGGATAGCGCGGAGTGCGCCGGATGTCGGCCCGCACGCGGTCCAACCAACCCGGCGTGCGCCGCATCACCCACTGGCCCGACCGGGTGTCGACCGCCATCTCATACGGTCCCTCGACCGTGCGCATCCGGAACCGGCGCTCGCTGCCGCGCAAGCCCAACGTCTCCACGTGCAGCACGCGCAGCGTGCGGCCCTGCCAGCGAAACGCCTGCGGAATCACACCGTTCTGCGCCATATAGACGCGCAATTTCTGTAAGCCGGTCATGTTACTGATCCTCCTGTGATCACCAATCATTGCTGTTCCAATCGTCTTCAGCCCCCACCACCCGCAGGCGGCGCATCCCCGCGTCCTGGCTGAATGCCAGGGGCGGCGGCGGAATCTGCGGCTGCTGGAGGTTGCGCTGGGCCATGAGCTGAGCCGGGTCGAGCACGATGAAGTTGGGCTGCTGGAATGCCGGGTAGGCCGGCGCCGGCGGCGGCTCGTCCCGGTAGCTGCGCCGCTCGCGCCGCAGGAGCGCCACCAGCAGCAGGCTGGTCGGCACACTGGCCGCCACGCCCACGGCCACGCCGATCACGACGGCCATCGCGTCGGTCGACATGCGCTGGCCGATGATGACCGCCAGCGCCACCCCGAACCCCAACATCAGCAGCGGCAACACCTTCTTCATCATACGGTCCTCGACGACAGCCGGGCGTCGCTAGGCCCGGGCAGGCGCCGGCCGGCCGGAGCAGCCTGGGGCGCGGCCCACGTGCGGCGCCGCCGCCCGCCGGCCATGATGCGGGCCGCAATGGCGCCCAGCTCGGCCGGGTCGGCGTAGGCCGCCT
>CAZTMA010000014.1:18143-53948 GCA_964614645.1 uncultured Anaerolineales bacterium | reverse complement strand
CGAGCAACGGGACGCCCAACATGAATGATGCCATTAAGGCTGCACTGGGCGACAGCGTGATGGTGCAATGGTTCGGTCACGCTTCTCGTTTCATCTGGGGCAGCACGCAGGTCATCAGCAATTTCTCTGTCAAGAATATGTCGCCGACAGCGCAGTGGCCGCTGACGGCTGATTACTCCTGTTGGACCGGCTACTTTGTCAATCTCTATAACTTCTCCGGCGACTACCGCTCATTCGGCGAAGCCATGCTTCTGACCGCGAACCAGGGTTCGGCTGCTACGATTGGGCCGAGCGGCCTGCACGTCGGCAGCGCGCTGTTGACGCTGAATCAGGGGCTGGTCAAGGCCATCTTCCAGGATGACACCCGTGCCGTCGGCGATGCGCTCAATGCGGCCAAGCAGCACTTCGTCGCCAACAGCAATGGTTGGCACGATGTCCTCGATACGACGGTGCTGTTTGGTGACCCGGCCATACAGCTCCGGCTGCCGGTCGATCCGAATGCGGCCCCAACTCCACCCGAGATCAGCATCTCTGGTGCGGACAGCGTAGTGAACCTGTCCTGGGATCACCTTGACCCGTTGCTGACTCAATACCAGGCCTGGCGCAGCGAGGCGCCGTACTTTGAGCCGGCCCAGGGCGAAGGCACACAGCTCGGTAGCTACAGCTTCCCGCAGGGCCTCTATGGTGACAATGCGTCGTTCAGCTACGTGGATGACGGCGCATGTGGATACTTCGTGACCAACACGCCGCTGCTGCCGTGCACGCCGCAAACCCCGAACGTGACGGTCATCGGCGATCCTGCTCACAACTACTTCTGGGTGGTGCGCGGGGGGAACGGCTTGAACGAGTTCGCCGATTCCAACCGTGTCGGGGTGTTCAACTACGCGTTGACAAAGGGCAATTAACAGGGACTCTCCCGATAACCCAACAGGGCCACGAACTCACGTGAGTTCGTGGCCCTGTTGGTATCAGCACCGTGTCAGGCGGCGCTAGGCTGTCTTCTGGTAGCCGGCAAGCGTCTCGCTGCGCTGGCGGCCGCGGGCATCCTCGTAGCTGATTTCCCATGAAGGCGCCCACGTCAGCGCAACCACGTGCACCTTGACGTCGGTCTTGCGCGGTTTGATTTCGACTTCCTCGACATCGCCGGCTGCGCTGCTCCATTGCTCGGTCAGATCCTCGGCTTCCTGCTCCATTTCGGCCTTCAGCGCTTCGAAGTCGGCCTTCAGCCGTTCGATCTCTGCCTCCGACTCCGCGATGTCGGCCTTGGCAGAGCTGGTCATCCGGCGTTTGGTCGCGGCGCGCGTGAGCCCGCTCAGACTTCTGCTCTTGCGACCGAGGACGCCCAGCGCACCGATGACGCTCGATAGGCCGGACAGTACTTCCTCGCCCATGCGGCCCTTGTATTCCGCCTTGTCTTCTTCCAACTCGCGCTCTTCGCGCGTCAGCCGTTCTTCCAGCCGCTGCAGCTTGACCTCGTATTTGTCGCGCAGGGTGTCTACGGCCTTGTCACGGGCCTCGCGCGCGGCCTCCTGGCAGCGGACGCTGAACTCGCGCTCCGATTCGCCTGCCTCTGCGTACAGCTTGAGGGTTCTATTGTAGGGCAGCTTGAAGACCTCGCTGCGGTAGAGATAATCGGCAAAGCCGGATTGCAGGCTGGTGTAGGTCCGGGTTGAGCTGGCGCCCTCGGGCAAGTCGGCCGCGAAGAATGCGCCATCAGCAGGTGCACTGTCCAGATCGTGCGGGCCTGCATCGAGCGGCTCCGCATCGCGCCAGGAGACCAGCTTCAGGTCGCGTGGCTCCGGCAGGAGGAAGGCCAGATCGCGTTCTTCGTCCAGTCCGATCTTGCGATCGGTGAAGCGCACTGTGGCAAAGCCGACCAGGGCCGGACGGTAGACCAACTGCTGTTCCGCAACCGTGACCTGTGAACCGACCAGTTCAATAACACTCCGTTCGGCGTCGCGCTCCGAGACGGCCACGGGCAGGTAGCGCGGTTCTATGCCGGGCGGCAGCATCGGCGGCTGCGGGCTCAGTCCGGCGGGCGTTGCCGGGACTGGCGCAGGGCTGGCGGCCCCGCTGACCGGCTGCGCGTCGAGCCGCTGCACCTCCGGCTCGTCACCGATCACACGCACGGGACCGGCTGCCGACTGCACGGCCTCCGGCTTCGCGGCCTTGCGTTCGGCCATCAGCGAGCGGACCTGCTGTCGTGTCAGTGGCCCGCGCAGGTAGCTCATGGCCCAGCGGGTCATGAAGACCACCGGCCCATCCCCGTGGACGTTGTGAAGCAGAAAGACGCGGCTCTCCAGCGATGTAATCAGCCGGTCCAGCTCGCTCCGATTCAGGCTGGCGCCCGACTCAGACAGCGCACCTTCCAGCCCGTCGAGCAGCCGCTGCTTGTCACGGTCCGCCTGCAGCTTGCCGATGAACCAGGTGCCGGTGTTGGTCAGCCCCTTGTAATCGAGGTCAACCGGATTCTGCGTCGTGAGCATGACGCCCAGGCCGAACGCGCGTGCCTGCTTGAGCAGGGTGAGCATCGGGCGCTTGCTGGGCGGGTTAGCCGTCGGCGGGAAGTAGCCGAACACCTCATCCATGTAGAGCAGGGCGCGCAGGCTCGTCGTGCCCGGCTGGGCTCGCATCCAGCTGATTATGTTTTCAAGCAGGATGGTGACGAAGAACATGCGCTCGGCGTCACTCAGGTGCGCGATGTAGAAGATGGTGTGGCGGGGCTTGCCCGACGGCGTATGCAGCATCGCCGCGATGTTGAGCGCTTCGCCCTGCAGCCAAGCTCCGAAGCTGGGCGAGGCGACGATGTTGTTGAGCGCCATCGCCAGCCCGAATCGATCCTTCTCCGGATAGAAGGCATCGACATCGAGCACGCCCACTTGGCGGAACGGAGGCTTCTGTACGGCCTGGATGAGCTTCGCCAGGTCCAGGTCCTGTCCTTCGCGCCAGGCGTTCTCTACGATGGTCGAGAGCAGGATGTGCTCGCGGCTGCGCACCGGGTCGGCATCCACGCCGACCAGCCCCAGCAGCGCGGAGACGGTCCCCTGGATGCGCTCGCGCAATGTCTCGGCCTCGTCATCCCAGTTGAGCTCGGGCGCGTGGAAGCTGCTGAGGATGCTGACGGTCAGCCCGGCGTCCGAGCCAGGGGTATATATGGTGAAGTCTGCAGCCTCTTTCAGCGCCCGGATCCGCTCCGGACCTTCCTCCCAGCTTGCCAGCCCTTCGCGCCACTGTTTTGCCTGGGCGGCCGCGAATTCCTCCGGGGTTTGGCCCTTGCGCCGCGCGTCATCCAGATTAATCCAGGGCAGGAAGTCCTCCGGCTGCAGCTCCGGGAAGGTCAGCAACAGGTTGGTAATGTCGCCTTTGGGGTCGATGATGATCGCAGGTGCGCCATCGAGCGCCGCTTCCTCCAGCAGATCGATGCACAGGCCGGTCTTGCCGCTGCCGGTCATGCCGACGCAGACGGCATGGGTAGTCAGGTCACGCGCGTCGTAGTTGATGGCGGCATCGCCCAGCTTGCGCGTCGCGAGATCGTACGTCTTCCCCAGGTAGAAACTGCCCAGTTTCTCGATAATCGGCATGGCTATACTCCTTACGAGATGCGATGTCATCGCAACTGATAATGATACTCCTGCGTGGCCTCATTCGTGGACGGCCACCATCAATCGTTCGATGTGCTCAGCCGGGACGGTCGCGGCCCGCTGGACGGCGCGGCGCCAACTGAGGACGCGCGGTAGGCCCAGCAGGCCGGCAGCCTGCCCGCGCAGCCGCGCGCGCGCCGCAGCCCCGCGCCAGGCGGCCAGCGCATCGTGCGTAATCCGCCACTGCGCAGCCACAATCTTCCCGAAATGGCGGCGGAGCAGCGGACCGGGCATGTCCTTGGCGATGACCCAGAGGGTGTTGCGGCCCGTGTAGTAGCTCGCCAGTACCCCGCCGCCCGTCGCGCTTAAGTGATGGTAGAGTCGCGCCGCGGGCACGAACACTGCTGGCCAGCCGCGCAACTGCAGCCGCCATGCCAGGTCCACGTCTTCCAGGTACATGAACAGCCGCGTGTCGAAGCCCCCCGTCTGTTCCCACGCGGCGCGACGATAGGCCACCCCGCCGCCGCACCCGCCGAACACGGCAGGCCGGTCGTCATACTGGCCGTCGTCGCGCTGCCAGACGCCGCGGTTGCGCGGGATGCCGTCCACACCCATGACGTCGCCCGCGTTGTGCAGCGTGTCGCGGCGATCGTACAGCAGCATTTTGCTGGCAAACGCACCGGCGTCCGGGTGGGCATCTGCCGCTGCCGCGAGCGCGGCCAGCCAGCCCGGCTCGGCCTCCGTGTCGTTGTTGAGCATCACCAGCAGGTCTCCGGTCGCGGCGGCGGCGCCGGTGTTACAGCCGACTGCCAGGCCGCTGTTATGCGCCAGCCGGACGACGTCTACCTCGGGATAGTGCGTCTGCAAGAACGGCACCGATTCATCGGTCGATGCGTCATCCACCAGAATGACCTCAGTCAACTCCCGAGGATAGGTCTGGACGCGCATCGCATCCAAACAGGGCTGCAAAAACCGCAGGCCGTTGTAGTTAGGAATAATAATACTGCATTTCAGCATAGCGTTATTTCAACCAGCATTGCGCTGCGATGGATCATCCCCCTCGCAAACTCTCGATGTATTCGGCCAGCGCCTCCTGCCAAGGGCGCAAGGTCAGGCCGAGCGCAGTGCCTGCAGTATTCGCCAATACTGCATGGAGCGGGGGCTTCGACGGTCGGGGCCAGTCCGCGCTGAGAATGGGCGTGACCGGCACCTCCGCCCGGCCTGCCAGCCGGAGGATGTGTTGTGCGAACTCGAAGCGCGAGCAGAAGCCGCTGTTGGTGAGATGGTAGATGCCATAGTGCCCGGTCTCCGCCAGGCGCGCCACTGCCGCGGCTACATCGGGCGCGTAGGTGGGATTGCCGAATTCGTCGGCCGCGACGCGCAGCTGACCGTACTTCTCCGCGCCGGCAAGAATCTTCGTGACGAAGTTCGTGCCGCCTGGCCCGAACAGCCAGGCCACGCGTACGATGTACCGTCTCGGCAGCAGGTCGGTCACGATGCGTTCGGCCGCGGCCTTGCTGCGTGCGTAGACGCTCAGAGGATTGACCGTGTCCCACTCGCGATACAGCTCGCGGCGCGTACCGTCGAACACCTCGTTGGTGCTGATGTGCAGCAGGGCCGCGCCCGCGCGCTGTGCGCCGAGAGCCACGTTCTGTGTGCCGACGGCATTTACGCGGAAGGCTCGCTCCGGGTCCGTTTCGCAACCGTCGACATCGGTGTAGGCCGCGGCGTGGACTACGAGCTCAGGCTGGAAGTCGCTGATGCACGTCACCACGCCCGGCTGGGTGATGTCATCGCAGGGCAAGTCCAGCGGCAAAACGGTGTGTTCGGCGAATGCCGTCAGCAGTTGGCGGCCCAGTTGTCCGTTGTGGCCCGTGATGACCACGCGCATGGGCGGTCCTTTCTTACGGTGAAGAGGAGAACAGGTGAACAGGAGAACAGGTGATTACGTTTTCGCAGTCAGCGATATGAGATATCCAAGTAACACTGCCCTGCATATCGGCTCACCCCGTCACCTCTTCACCTCTTCACCTGTTCACCTGTTCACCTGTTCACCAGTTCCCGCAGCCGGCGGCGCAGCGCAGCCAGGGTCGGGTCGGCGTCGGGACGGGGATGGTGGGCGACCAGCGGCACGAAGCGCACCTCGGCCAGCCGCTCTGCGCGCAGCGTCTCATCCGGCCCTTTCTCGATCAGCCAGAGCGTTTGATCCCACGCGCTCCCACCGACTGGCATGACCAGGCGTCCGCCCGGCGCGAGCTGCTGCACGAGCGCAGGTGGAATCTCGCCGCCCGCAGCCGTGACGATGATGGCATCGTAGGGCGCGTGCTCCGGCCAGCCGAGGCTGCCGTCGTCCACCTTGATGTGCACATCGTGGCCCCAGCCAAGGCCCCGCAGGCGCTCGCCTGCCGCGCGGGCCAACTCGGGCAGCACTTCGACGCTCCAGACGTGCGGCGTGATATGGGCGAGGATCGCCGTCTGATAGCCTGATCCCGTGCCGATCTCCAGCACGCGGCTGTCAGGCGTCAGGCGAAGCGCCTGGGTCATCAGCGCGACGATATAGGGCTGGGAGATGGTCTGACCCTGGCCGATAGGGAGGGCAATGTCCTCGTAGGCCTGGTCGCGCAGTTCCGGCGGGACAAACAGGTGGCGAGGCGTCACGGCCAGTGCGGCGCGGACGGCCTGGTCGGTGATGTCCGGCCAGCGCGGCGGCCACCTGTCCCGTTGCTGCCTGTCCACCGTCCCCCCTTTGTCGATTGCGGATTGAAGATTGAAGATTACGGATATAGCCACAATCTTCAATCTGTAATCTTCAATCGTGCGTTTACCGTCGCCGCGTCAGCTCCAGGAACTCGCTGCGGACTCGGGGGTCGGTCAGGAAGCTCCCCCGTACTGCGCTGGTCACGGTCGAGCTGCTCTGCTTCTCCACCCCGCGCATCATCATGCAGAAGTGGCTGGCCTCCAGGATGACGCCGACGCCGTGAGGCGTCAGGATGTCCATCATCGCGTCGGCTACCTCATTCGTCAGCCGCTCCTGCACCTGCAACCGCCGCGCGTACATGTCGACCAGCCGTGCGACCTTGCTCAACCCGATGATGCGGCCATCCGGAATGTACCCGATGGTGGCCCTCCCGAAGAAAGGCAGCATGTGGTGCTCGCACATCGAGTAGAACTCGATGTCCTTGATAATCACCATCTCTTCGCAGCAGTTCTCGAAGATGGCGTCGTTGATGACATCTTCCAGCTTAGTCTGATAGCCGCTGGTCAGGAAGTCCAGCGCCTTCGCCACGCGCAACGGCGTGCGGCGCAGCCCCTCGCGTTCTGGGTCTTCGCCCAGGCGGACGAGCATCTGTGCGACCAGGGCCTCGAACTTGGGGTCGTATACCTCATTGGCGGCTGCGTCAATGTCGGTGGCATAGTGTGTGTCCGGAGGGACAGTAGCAACACGAGAATCTACCACGCCAGGAGTTCCTTTCGTTCTCGATACAATGTGACGCCGACCGAGCGTGCGAAGCGCAACGCTCCCGGCTTTTCGACCGTCAACTCGACGGCCTGAACGCGGGCCTCTTGCTCGAAGCACAGGCGCACGAGGTCCAGCGCCAGCCGTTCCACCAACTGCGGCGCGCCATCTTCGATGTGGGCAATCAGCGCCTTGGTGATTGTGCGATAGTTGACGGCATCAGCGATTTCATCGCTGGCGCCGGCCGGGCGCAGGTCGACCCACAGGGTCACATTCACCAGGATGTCCTGGCGGTTGAGCCGCTCCTCTGCGTTGATGCCGACGATCCCGCGCACCAGCAGGTCGCGGATGACGATGCGGTCGAGCTTAGTAATATCGGTTTGAGTCATCTTTCCTTTAGTATGCGCGCGCGAAGATGGCGACCTGATCGGTGCGCCGGCCGGTGTAGAAGCAGACGCCCTCGCCCTCCGGTTTCTCGAACGGGAAGCAGCGTACGGTAGCCTTCGTCTCTTCCTTGATGCGATCCTCGTCCTCGCCGGTGCCCGCCCAGTGCACCCGGACGAATCCGCCCTCGGCTTCGAGCACCTGCTTGAACTCATCGTAGTTCGTGACCGTGCGCGTGTTGGCGTTGCGGTGCTCTGTCGCGCGCTGGAGCAGGTTGGCCTGGATGGCCGACAGCATGTCCTTGACTGCAGCTACGACCCCGTCCACCGGCACGCCGAAAGTCTTGCCCTCTTTGCCCGGCACATCGCGCCGCGCGAGGACAACCGCATGCTGCTCCACGTCGCGCGGGCCGATTTCGATGCGCAGCGGCACCCCGCGCATTTCCCAGTCGTTAAACTTGAAGCCCGCGCTGAGTTCGTCCCGGTCGTCCAGCTTGACGCGGATGCCTGCTTCCTTGAGCGTCGCCGCCACCTGTTGCGCCAGTCCACGTACTGCCGCCTGTTCCGCGTCCTTGCGCCAGATGGGGACGATGACTACCTGATGAGGGGCGAGCCGCGGCGGGACGATAAGGCCCTGGTCGTCGCCATGCGTCATGATAATCGCGCCGACCATGCGTGTGCTGAGGCCCCAGCTGGTCGTCCAGGCATGATCCAGCTCGTTGTTCTGATTGAGGAAGGTGATGTCGAAGGCCTTCGCGAAGTTCTGGCCGAGGAAGTGGCTCGTCCCCGATTGCAGCGCCCACCCGTTGCCCATCATGGCCTCGATGGTGTAGCTGTCCACTGCACCGGCGAACTTCTCGCGCTGGCTCTTCTTGCCCTGGATGACCGGAATGGCGGCCTCGTTGACCGCGAAGTCCGCGTAGACGCCCAACATGCGGATGGTCTCTTCGAGGGCTTCCTGCTCGGTGGCGTGGGCCGTATGACCTTCCTGCCAGAGGAACTCGGTTGTGCGCAGGAACAGCCGCGTGCGCAGTTCCCAGCGCACCACGTTGCCCCACTGGTTGATGAGCACAGGCAGGTCGCGGTAGGAGCGAATCCACTGGCTGTACATATGGCCGATGATGGTCTCCGATGTCGGACGGACCACCAGCGGCTCATCCAGCTCTTTGCCGCCGCCGATCGTGACGACGGCCAGCTCAGGCGCGAACCCCTGGACGTGCTCGGCTTCCTTTTGCAGGAAGCTCATCGGAATGAAGAGCGGGAAGTACGCGTTGACGTGGCCGGTGTCCTTGAAGCGCCGGTCGAGCGCGGCCTGAATGTTCTCCCACAGGGTATAGCCGTAGGGTCGGATGACCATGCAGCCCTTGACCGGCGAATAATCGGCCAATTCGGCCTTCTGCACGACATCGGTGTACCAGCGCGCGTAGTCTTCGCTTCGCGGGGTCACGCCTTTTTCTGCCATGTGTATTTACTCCTACCGAATGGTGAGGTTAGTCTAACAATCTCACTGCCTCAGCGGGCGTCTCTGCAATCTGCGCCAGGGCCGCAATGGACGATCCCAGGTCCGTATGTTCCAGTAGCGCCGCGATGAACGGCCGCCACTGCCCGCCGAGCAGGATGAGCGGCCGGTCCTGGATGCTGCGCACCTGGAGCAGGCTCCATACCAGCGTCACCTCGGACAGCGTGCCGATGCCCCCGCGCAGCGCAATGAAACCATCCGCTCGCTCGATCATCACCGCCATCCGCTCGATGAGCGTGGCGGCCTTGACTTCCTCGGTCACCCACGGGTTGCAGGGCGCCGGATCGAAGAGCGCGCACGTCACGCCGATGACGCGGCCGCCGGCCTCCGCCGCGCCCTGGCTGACAGCACCCATGCTGCCCGCATAGCCACCCGACAGCACTGTGTGGCCCGCGCTCGCGAGCAGCCGGCCCAGCTCGTGCGCGTCCGCATAGCATTGGCTGTCATCCTGGCAGC
This sequence comes from uncultured Anaerolineales bacterium, assembly GCA_964614645.1. Classification (GTDB taxonomy): domain Bacteria; phylum Chloroflexota; class Anaerolineae; order CG2-30-64-16; family CG2-30-64-16; genus MWBF01. Next base: position 44,552 of record CAZTMA010000014.1, on the reverse strand, counting down.
GCGAACTACCGAATATCGCGATGGTTCGTCCCACTCTTGTCCATTCCACTTGGTCGCGAGATCAACAGAGTGTCTCAGGAGTGTTCGTTCTCTGCCAGTCCGGCTAAAGCCTCGACTCCAGATTACTCTGTCACCTCTTCACCCCGTCACCTCTTCACCTTGTCACGTCACCGGCTGCTGCTCACCAGCTGCCAACCCGTCGTCCGTCCGTCGTCGCCCGCCTGCCGGCCCAGCTCCAGCACCCGGTAACCGTAGGTATTGATGATCCGTGTCTCACCGAAGACGGTTTCAGTCGTCATACTCCGATTGTAGACGTGCTGATGGCCGTGGATCATCATCGCCGGCGTGAAGCGGCGCAGGAATGCCAGATAGGTCTCGAACCCCCGGTGGGGCAGGTCCTCGTCGTCGTGGATGCCTCGCGGGGGCGCATGGGTAATGAGAATGTCCAGGTAACGGCCATGGCGCAACCGGTTGAACAGCAGCCGCGCGCCGAGCACCTGTGCTTGCCAGCGCACCGCGCTCTCGCGATACTGGAACGGCGCGCCGGGATTATACTCGCGACACCCTTCCAGCCCTGCCAGCAGCAGCCCATCGTGACAGGCCCGTCGCATGTGCAGGTTGGTTGCCCAACTCATCGGCTTTATTGCGGTCACTGGCTCGATGCGTAAGTCCTCGTGTGGCTGGGCAATAACCTTGTCGTGGTTGCCGTGGACATAATACAACGGCACATCGAGCAGCCCCACGATATATTCCAGGTAATAATATGGCAGGTCGCCGCACGCCAGGACCAGGTCTACTTTGCCCACGCGCTCACGGATATAGGGGCCGTAAAGCACGGGCTCCACTTTGTCGCTGACGGTTAGAATGCGCATGCGGCAGGTACGTCCCTGTACTCCTGATGGCCGGGTGGTCAGTTTACGCTCAAGTGGCGGCAGTATAGCACGGCCGCGGTGCGACTGTCAACGAACGCGCGCAGACCAGGAAGTGGAGGGTCTTTTGACAACCCTATGTCCAACGTGTTAACATTCACAGGTCTTGGCAGTCGAATCCATGCGGTATGTGCGGTGAATAGTGGCGGAAGCCTGGTACGCAATCTATACCAAACCCAACGCGGAGGCGCAGGTGGCGCGCACGCTTATTGAGCGCGGCTTCCACATCTTACTGCCCATGCTGCCCCCGCGCGGGGAGAGTCGCGCGCGGCCCGTGTTTCCCACGTACCTGTTCGTTCGCTGTGACCTGTCGCAGGTCATCGTCGACAACCTGCAATGGATCCCCGGCCTGCAGTATATCCTCAGCTTCGAGGGCCGGCCCGCAGTCGTGCCGGACGACGCCATCAGCCTGATCGAGACTGCGGTGCGCGAAATCGAGGCCTCAGGCGGGCTGACGCTGCATCGTTTCAAGCCGGGCGACCGGGTCGTCATCGATGAAGGCCCGCTGGCCGGGCTGCGCGGCGTCTTTGAGGGGCCTGTCAAGCCGGCAGAGCGCGTGCGCATCCTCATCCGTTTCCTCGGTGAGACCAACCGGGCGGAAGTGCCGGTCGAGGTGCTGCGCAAGGCCAGCGATGATGAGCTGCTGCCGCGGCGCCGCGGCACCCGCGGCCGCGGCCGCCGGATCAACTATGACCCGTAGAGGATGGGCCTGATGCCCGGCTGGCGGCGCACACTCTACACGGTCTGGCTCACGCAGTTCATCGCGGTGGCGGGCTTCTCGTTCATCATGCCCTTCATTCCCTATTATATTCAGGAACTCGGCGTGACGGACGTCAAAGAGGCCGGGCTGTGGGCGGGGCTGGTCACATCCGCGCAGGCGGTCAGCATGACCCTGATGGCGCCTGTCTGGGGTGCGCTGTCAGACCGGTACGGCCGCAAGCTGATGGTGATGCGTGCGTCCTATGCCGGTGCCGTCGTACTGACGCTCATGGGCTTCGTCACGAACGTCTATCAGTTGGCGATTCTGCGGTTCGTCCAGGGCATCTTCACGGGCACCGTCTCCGCCACGACGACGCTCGTCGCCAGCACCGTGCCCAAGGAACGCAGCGGCATGGCGCTTGGCTCGCTGCAGACCGCAGTGTTCCTGGGCGTGTCGCTGGGGCCACTGATCGGCGGGCTGGCGGGCGACCAGTTCGGCTACCGCTCCAGCTTCCTGATTACCGGCGCACTGCTGCTTCTGTCAGGCGTGCTCGTCACGTTCTTCGTTCACGAGGACTTCCAGCCGGCCGCGGACGTACCGCGAACGGGACGCCCCTCGACGCGGGGCGCGGTGGGATTGGTGTTGGCGTCGGGCGCGCTGCTGGCGACGCTGGCCGCGCGCGTGCTGCTGCGTGCGGGCACGCGCGCGCTGGACCCGATCCTGCCGCTGTTTGTGCAGACGTTGTTGCCCGCGGGCGCGCAGGTCGGCACGACGACAGGCATCATCGCCAGTGCGTCTGCGCTCGGCGCGGCGGTCGGCTCACCGGTCATCGGCGCGTGGAGCGACCGGCTGGGCCGGCGGCGACTGCTGATTATCTCGGCGCTGGTGGCCGGGCTGCTGTATCTGCCGCAGGCGGCCGTCCAGGATGCCCGATGGCTGATCTTTTGGCAGCTGGTGTCGGGCTTTGCCGTTGGCGGCACGCTCTCGACGCTGACCGCACTGTTGATGCACGTTGCGCCCCGGGGCCATGAGGGCATCGTCTTCGGCCTCGATGCCAGCGCGGTCTCCGCGTCCAATGCCGTCGGGCCGATTCTCGGCGCAGCCGTGGCTGCTTCTGTCGGAGTGCGTGCGCCCTTCGTGGTCGCTACGGTGCTGTTCGGCATCGGTGCGCTGGCCGTAGTCCTGTGGGTCAAGGAGGTTACCTATGGCACTCAAGTACAAGATTGACGGCACAACGCTGCCGGTTGTGACTATCCAGCTCGAACCTGGCGTCAGAATCTACTCGGAGTCGGGCGGCATGAGCTGGATGAGCGGCAACGTCGATATGGATACCAATACCGGCGGCGGACTGGGCCGCATGTTCCGCCGTGCGGTGGCCGGGGAATCGCTATTCATCACGGACTACTCCGTGCCTTCCGGCTCCGGCATCGTCGCGTTCGCATCCGAGTTTCCCGGCAAGATCGTGGACCTGCACCTGGCGGAGGGCGAGCAGGTTGTCGTCCAGAAGGACGCGTTCATGTGTGCGGAGAAATCCGTGGATCTGGACGTGCACTTCCGCAGCCGCATCGGCTCGGGGCTGTTCGGCGGCGAAGGCTTTATCCTGCAGCGCCTGACCGGGCCGGGTGATGCGTTCGTGGAGTTCGACGGCGAGATTGTGACGTATGACTTGCAGCCGGGCCAGGTGTTGAAGGTGGATACCGGCCACGTCGCGATGTTCCAGCCGAGCGTGCAGTTCGATGTCACTATGCTGCGCGGCTTCCGCAACATCCTGCTCGGGGGCGAAGGATTGTTCCTGGCGACGCTGCGCGGGCCGGGCCGCGTCTGGCTTCAGACCATGCCGTTGATGAAGCTGGCAAACAAGATCTTGCAGTATCTGCCGCGCACGGAGGGTGGCGGGGGCGGCCCCAGCGGGGGCATCAATCTCGGCAATCTGCTCGGCGGCAACCAGTAGTGGTCGCAACCTTTGTCAACGTTTTAGTTGAAATAGTCACCTTGCGAATTTGCGCCATTAGATACTACCTGCTATAATCGGCACGCTCAAGGTTTGTCAAAGGAACGGTTGTGAAGGATCTCATGCGTGCCGGCCCGCTGCTGCAAATGGGCTGGGTCGTCGCATTTACAGTGTTGATCCCGTTAGGTCTTGGGCTCTGGCTGGATCGCCGGTTTGACACTGCGCCCCTGTTCGTGTTGGTGGGCGCGCTGGTGGGAATTCTGGCGAGCACAGTGGCCGCAGTGCGGATTGCGAGCCGGGCAATTGCTACCCTGAGCCATCCGCCAGCCGAGAAGGCCCGGCCCGGCGAGCCGGTTGATTGCGTTAATCCTGCTTCAGATCAGGAGGATTGAGCAGCGTGCTGAAGAAACTTGCCACCCCTCGTAATCTGGCTATCCTGTTGCTGGTTGTGGTGCTCTTTGTGTTCAACGCGATTTTTCCCGTGTTGAAGGTGCCCAGCCCGGTCGTGTCGCTGGCCGCTGAGCCGATCTTCCACGTCGGCGAGTTTACCATTACCAACGCCGTCTTCACCGCGTGGATCGTCATGCTCGTCCTGGTCCTGATGGCCGTAGCCGCGACCCGCCGCATCCCGCGCAATCTGGCACAGGTCAGCAACCAGGAACTGGTGCCGTCGGGCTTCCAGAACTTCATGGAAATGGTCATCGAGTACGTCTATAATCTGGCGAAGGGCATCGGCGGCAACTGGACCGCCCGGTTCTTCCCCATCGTGATGACGATCTTCCTGTTTGTCCTCCTGTCCAACTGGCTGGGCCTGCTGCCCGGCTTCGGCTCCATCGGCATTCTCGAGCATCCTCATGACCCGGAGATGGTTGGTTTTGAGACGCAGGGCGCGATTCTGACGAGCGTGGAATCGACCGAACCTGCAGAAGGCGGCCACGGCGCAGGGTATATTGTGGTGCCGTTCTTCCGCGCCCCCTCCACGGACCTGAACTTCACGCTGGCCTTGGGGTTGATCGCGATTGTCCTGGTGCAGTACTTCGGCGTCAAGGCGCTCGGCCCCAGCTATTTCAAGAAGTTCTTTGATCTGAGCGGCTTCAAGCAGGGCGCGTTCATGGGTGCCATCGGCATCTTCGTCGGCATCCTCGAACTCATTTCGGAGTTCGCCCGCATTCTCTCGTTTGGCTTTCGTCTATTTGGCAATATCTTTGCGGGCGAAGTGCTCCTTAGCGTTATGGCTTTCCTGATTCCGTATATCGCTTCACTGCCGTTTTACGGCCTCGAAGTATTCGTTGGCTTTATCCAGGCGGCAGTCTTTATGATGCTGGCCCTGGTGTTCTTCTCGACCGCCACAGTCGGTCATGGCACGGAGCAACATCACTAAACCTTTATCCACCATAAGGAGATTCACATGGACTTGACGTCTCTCGGCACGGCTCTTGCGATCGGTCTCGGCGCAATCGGCCCCGGCATCGGCATTGGCATCCTCGGCAGCAAGGCCATGGAAGCCGTCGGCCGCAACCCCGAGGCTGCCGGTGAAGTCCGCACGCTCATGATCCTGGGCATGGCCTTCGCGGAAGCCATCGCGATCTACGCGCTGGTCGTTGCGCTCATCATCAAATTCGTCTAACGATTGAGGATTGAAGATACGAGATTGAAGCCCGGCCATCCAAGCCGCTTCATCCTGTAATCTGCAATCGGCAATCTTCAATCGAAGGAGGGGCATTTGGAAAAGCTTGGCATTAACTTAGGGTTCTTTATTTCGCAGCTCGTCAACTTCACGCTGTTGGTCGCGCTGTTGACAGTCCTGCTGTACAAGCCCATCCTGAGAATGCTGAACGAGCGCAAGGAACGCATCGCCAGGAGCCTGGCCGATGTGGATGCGGCGCGCGAGGCCGCAGCGCGAGCGCAACAGGACTACGATAAGAAGATGGTCGAGGCGCAGCGCACTGCTCAGGAGATTATCGCCAAGGCCTCGCAGGCCAGCGAGGAAGTCGCGGCGGAAATCCGGGCTGAAGCACAGCGTGAAGCCGAGAGCATTCGACGGAAGGCCCGCGAGGACGCAGCCCAGGAGCGCGCCCATCTCCTGGCGGAAGTCCAGAACCAGATTGCCGGCCTGTCCATGATGGCGACCGAGCGCGTGCTGGGCCAGGCGGTTGATGCGAACACGCAGCGCCAGCTGGTGGACCAATTCCTGGCCGAAATCGGCGATAGCAAGCCATGAACGCTGCCGATCGCGCGCAGAACTATGCGAACGCCTTTTTCGAGGCCGCGTTCGACCGCTGGCTGAGTTCGCTCGAAGGGGTGGCGCGTACGCTGGAGGGCAACCGTGCGCTGCTGCCGCGCCTGCTGGCGGACGATGTCGATTTCAAGGACCGCCAGGCTCTGCTGGAGGGCGTGTTGCCGGCCGATACGGATGCGCTGGTGCGCAACCTGCTGAACGTCCTGCTCCAGCGCGGAGATCTGGGCCAGTTGCCCGAAGTTACGGGCGCCCTGCGCCAGCGGCTGCGGCAGGGTGGGGCCGGGCCTGTGCCGGTGACAGTGACAACCGCGGTCCCGCTGGCCGAAGATCAGCGCGCCACCCTGGAAGCCCGGCTGGCCCAGGCGCACGGCGATAACCTCGCCTACACCTATCAGGTTGACCCTGCTATCCTGGGCGGCATGATTGTGCTTGTGGGCGATAAGCTGATGGACGGCAGCGTGGCGACCCGCCTGGCGGCCATGCGGCAGACGCTCGGCGTGGCAGTGCACGAATAACGTTCGTCGCGGGCAAATGAGGTTGTTCGTAGTAGGCGCTTTAGCGCCATGACAACCGAGACCTGCGTGACGAACCAGGTGATTGACGATGGAAGGACATCATGGCTGTACGTACCGATGACCTCGTAGCACAACTCAAACAACAAATCCTTAGCTTCGAAGCGCCTACGCGCACGGTTGACGTCGGCACCGTCCTGATGGTCGGTGATGGCATCGCCCGCATTCGCGGGCTGACCAACGCGCGCTCTTCTGAGCTGGTGGAGTTCGAGAACGGCGTCCTGGGCATCGTCCTCAACCTGGAGGACGATAATGTGGGCGTCATTATCATGGGCGAGTACAGCGGCATTGCGGAAGGACAGCTTGTCCGGTCCACCGGGCGCATCGTGTCCGTGCCCGTCGGCGCAGCCATGATCGGCCGGGTTATCAACGCGGTCGGCCAGCCCATCGACGGCAAAGGGCCGATCGAGTCCGACAAGTTCCGGCCGATTGAGCGCATTGCGCCCAATGTCGTCATCCGCAAGAGCGTCGATACGCCCGTGCAGACCGGCATCAAGGCCATCGATGCCATGATCCCCATCGGCCGCGGGCAGCGCGAGCTGATTATCGGTGATCGGCAGACGGGCAAGACGGCCCTGGTGGTGGATACGATTATCAACCAGAAGGACCAGAACCTCATCTGCATCTACGTCGCCATCGGCCAACGACAGAGCCAGGTTGCTCAGGTCATGGCAACGCTCGAGCGTTACGGCGCGATGGAGTATACGGTGATTGTGGCCGCGACTGCGGCCGACCCGGCCGCGCTCCAGTATGTTGCGCCCTACGCGGGCTGCGCAATCGGTGAGGAGTTCATGGAGCAGGGCAAGGACGCCCTGATCATTTATGATGATCTTACCAAGCACGCCCAGGCATATCGCCAGGTTTCGCTGCTGCTGCGCCGGCCCCCTGGCCGTGAAGCGTACCCCGGGGATGTGTTCTATCTGCACAGCCGCCTGCTGGAACGGGCGGCGCGCCTCGCGCCGGAATACGGCGGCGGCTCGCTGACCGCACTCCCGATTATTGAGACGCAGGCCGGCGACATTTCGGCCTACATCCCGACCAACGTCATTTCCATCACCGACGGCCAGATTTTCCTGGAGAGCGACCTGTTCTACGCCGGCATTCGCCCCGCCGTCAACCCCGGTCTTTCGGTCAGTCGGGTCGGCGGCGCGGCCCAGGTGCGGGCCATGCGGCAGGTGGCCGGGCGCATGAAGCTCGAGCTGGCACAGTTCCGTGAACTGGCCGCGTTCGCGCAGTTCGGCTCCGATCTGGACCCGGCGACGCAGCGCCAGCTTGACCGTGGTCAGCGCATCACCGAGGTGCTCAAGCAGCCGCAATACCAGCCGTGGCCGCTCGAAGACCAGGTGATGGTCTTCTACGCCGTGACCAATAACCACCTGGACAAGGTGCCGCTGGACCAGATCAGTGAGTGGCAGGAGAACTTCCGGCGCTATATGGCGTCCAGCCATCCGAACATCGGCCGGACGATTGCATCGCAGAAGAAGCTCGACGACCAGCTCACCGAGGGATTGAAGCTGGCGATTACGGACTTCAACCAGATGTTCCTGGCACAGAAGTAGGGGCGACCTGGGACGGCCGCAACGTGGCTGCCCCGTTGACTGTGGAAGGTAACGCATGCCCAGCACACGCGAAATCCGGCGGCGCATTCGCAGCGTAAAGAACATCTCCAAAGTCACCAAAGCGATGGAGACGGTGGCCGCGGCCAAGATGCGTAAAGCCCAACAGCAGGTGTTGATGACGCGGCCCTACGCTGAGAAGTCGCGCGAGGTGCTGGCTTATCTGGCCCGTCTGCGCGCATCCGCCGCGCCTGAACAGCCCCTGTTGCAGCAGCGGGAGATCAAAAAGATTGCCCTCCTGCTGATTACCGGCGACCGCGGGCTGGCCGGCTCCTACAACGCCAACGTCATCCGCGAAGCCATGATCCAGGCCAGGGAATTGGATGAACAAGGCATGCAGGTCAGCGTCGTGACCGTGGGTGCGAAGGGCCGCGATTTTATGTTGCGCCACGGCCCGCCGCTCCATGCGGTGTTCACCGGCTTGAGCGACCGGCCATCTGCGAACGACGTGGCGCCGATTGCCCAGATCCTGATCGACGATTTCATCAACCAGTCGTTTGACGCGGTCTACATCGTCTCCACCAAGTTCGTCAACACCATCCGTCAGGAGCCTGAAATCAACCAACTTCTGCCCATCCAGCCGGCCGAGCCTGAGCAGCCGATGGCGGCGGATTACATCTTCGAGCCGGACCCGCAGGCCATCCTGGGCGAAGTCCTGCGCGGCCTGACCGAGCTGCAAATCCTGCAGGCCGTCTATGAGTCGATGGCGAGCGAACAATCGGCCCGCATGGTCGCGATGCGCAATGCGACTGAGTCGGCCAATGAGCTCATCGGTGAACTGACCTTGTCATACAATAAGGCGCGGCAGGAAGCCATCACGAAGGAATTACTGGATATCGTCGGTGGTTCATCTGCACTGCAGAAGGCAGCGTAGAGGCGTCCCGCCGGGACATTTCTGCCAGAGATAGCGGAGTAACAAGATGTCAAAACAGGGTGCGAAGGGAAGAATCGTACAGGTAATCGGGCCTGTGGTGGACGCGGCTTTCGAGCAGGCTGATCTCCCTGATATCTTCGACGCGGTGGAAATCCCGCTGGACGGCGGCGGTCGCCTGATCTGCGAGGTGCAGGGTCAGTCGAGCGGCGGCTGGGTGCGTGCCGTGGCGATGTCGAGCACGGACGGCTTGCGCCGGGGCATGGAAGTCGTCGGGACCGGCGCGCCGATCACCGTGCCGGTGGGCGAAGCCACGCTGGGTCGCATTTTCAACGTCCTCGGCGATGCCATTGATACCGATCAGCCTGTCGACGCGGCGGCCTATTACCCGATTCACCGTGCCCCGCCGACCCTGGTCGAGCAGTCCACGGAGGCCGAGGTCTTTGAGACCGGCATCAAGGTCATTGACCTGATTGCGCCGTTCACGAAGGGCGGCAAGACGGCCATCTTCGGCGGCGCAGGCGTTGGCAAGACGGTCGTCATCCAGGAACTCATCCACAATATCGCCAAGTTCCACTCCGGCTACTCGGTGTTTGCCGGTGTGGGTGAGCGCAGCCGTGAGGGCAATGACCTCTGGCATGAAATGCGCGACTCCGGTGTCATCAGCAGCACGGTCATGGTCTTCGGCCAGATGAACGAGCCGCCGGGCGCGCGGCTGCGCGTCGGGCTGACCGGCGTGACGATGGCCGAGTATTTCCGCGACCAGGGCCGCGATGTGCTGCTGTTCATCGACAACATCTTCCGCTTCGTGCAGGCTGGTTCCGAAGTATCTTCGCTGTTGGGCCGTTTGCCCAGCGCGGTGGGCTACCAGCCGACCCTTGGCACGGACATGGGCGAGCTGCAGGAGCGCATCACGTCCACCAAGACCGGCTCGATTACCTCGATGCAGGCCGTTTACGTGCCCGCGGATGACTATAGTGACCCGGCGCCTGCGACGACGTTTGCCCACCTGGATGCGAGCATCAGCCTCGAACGCTCGCTGGCCGAGCAGGCGCTCTTCCCGGCTGTGGACCCGCTGGCTTCTACCAGCCGCATCTTGGACCCGAACATCGTCGGCCAGGAGCACTACGCGGTTGCCCGCAACGTGCAGCGCACGCTGCAGCGCTATCGCGACCTGCAGGACATCATCGCCATCCTGGGCGTCGAGGAACTGAGTGAAGAAGACCGGCTGACCGTTGCGCGGGCCCGCAAGATTCAGCGCTTCCTGACGCAGCCAATGTTCGTGGCGGAAGCCTTCACGAGCCGGCCCGGCGTGTACGTCAAGCTGGCCGACAGCCTCGCAGGCTTCCAGCAGATTCTCGATGGCACGCATGACGATCTGCCGGAGCAGGCCTTCTACATGGTCGGCACGATCGAGGACGCGGTGGCGCGGGGCAAGGAACTGAGGGGGTAATTCCGATGGCTACGATTCGCCTGGACTTCGTAGCGCAGGACCGCAACGTATTCTCCGGCGATGTGACTGAGGTGCAAGCGCCGGGCATCGAGGGCCAACTGGGCATCCTGCCGAAACATGCCCCGCTGATGACGGTTCTTAGCCCCGGCGAGGTCGTTGTGCATCGCGAAGGGGCCGAGCCGTTGTATTTCGCCGTCAGCGGCGGCTGGATGGAAGTGCGGCCCGACCACATCACCATCCTGGCCCGGACCGCGGAACGGTCGGACGAAATCAACACGGCACGCGCCGAGGCAGCCCGCGCGCGTGCGGCGCAACTGCTCGCACAGGGCATGCGCCGCGACCAGCGCGTGCTGGTCGAGATGAGCCTGAAGCGCCAGATTGTGCGGTTGCGCGTGTCCGGCCGCCATCGCGGCTGGCACGGTCCGGTCGGGTCAGAGACGGATACGCAAACCAAGATTGAGTAACGAGTAACCAGTAAGGAGTAACGGGAGTTCCTAAAGAGCGTGGCCGTCGCAGGCTGCGCTCTTTTTATTGCCCCGTCTGCCGCAAATTGCCCCGTTTACCCCCTTGACTCTCCCCTGACTGGAGGGTGTACACTGCGTGCAGTAACGCTGCTCAGCGAGTGTACAGATGCGGAGATACCATGCTCAAGATCGGTGACTTCTCGAAGGTTGCGCAGGTGTCAGTCAAGACGCTGCGCTACTATGATGAGTTGAAGCTGTTGCGGCCCGCCTGGGTGGACCGGTATACCGGCTACCGCTACTACACGCTCCAGCAACTGCCGCGGCTCAATCGCATCCTGGCGCTGCGCGAGCTGGGCTTCTCGCTGCTGCAGATCGAGCGGCTGCTGCGGGACGACCTGCCGGCGGACGAACTTCGGCGCCTGATGCGGCTGCGGCATGCGGAGCTGGCCGAGCAGGTGCAGGCCGAGCAAGCCCGCCTGGAGCGCGTGGCGGCGCGGCTGCGCCAGATCGAGCAAGAGGGACGTCTGCCGCGCTACGAAGTGCTGGTGAAGCGGGTGGAGCCGCAGCTAGTGGCCGGCATCCGCGACACTATTGCCGGCTATGAGAACATCGGCGCGCTCTTCGCGGAGATCGGCGAATACCTGGCGAGCCACCATTCGGCTGCGCTGGCCGGGTTGCCTTACATGGCACTCTACTATGATGCCGAGTACCGTGACCAGGGGATCGATGTCGAGGCCGCAGTGCCCGTCAGCCCGGGGCTGCAAGTCAGCCACGCTCTGACGGGCCGCGGACGAGTGCAAGTCCACGAACTGCCCGCGCTGGATCAGGCAGCCAGCGTGATTCACACGGGCGCTTACATCAGTGTCTCGGCCGCGTACCGCGCGCTGATGACCTGGTCGCAAGCGCATGGCTATCGGTTGGCAGGACCCAGCCGCGAGCTCTACCTGCAGGGAGGCGCGGCCGCGCCTGCCGGCGGGGTCGATCCGAGCACCTTCGTGACGGAGCTGCAGCTCCCGGTCGCGAGGCGGATGGCACCAGTTACCATCTCAGGTAAGGAGAAAGATACGATGGAACCACAGATTGTCACGAAACCCGCTTTCACCGTTGTGGGCCTGCCCTTCCAGGGCTACATTTCGCAAGGCCCGTACGCGGATGGCGCGAACAACAACGAGATTGGCGTCGTGTGGGATGAACTCAACCGCCGCGCCGCGGAGATCAAGAACTTCACCGGCCCGGCGTATGGCGTCTGCTTCGGCATGCCGAACCCGGATGAGCCGTGGTACCTGGCTGGGTTCGGGGTGTCAGAAGCCACGGATGTGCCGCCGGGCATGATGAACCTGACGGTGCCGGCACAGAAGTATGCGGTCTTCGCCTGCACGCTCGGTGAGTTGAGCCAGACCTACCGCTATATCTCGGACGAGTGGCAGCCGCAGTCGGGCTACGAACGTGCTGAGGCGCCCGACTTTGAGCTGTACGATCAGGACTTCGACCCGCAGGACGCGCAGCGCGGCAAGATGTACGTCTACTGGCCCATCCGATAGCCCCTCAGCCTTCGCCCCTCTCCGCCGCTGCGCGCTGGAGAGGGGCTCCCTCCGCGCCGATTCTCCCGACTTATCTATGCGCTTTTGCGCACTTGGCCGCTTTGCCGTATAATCGTAATGTTGTGGACGGCACAGGAGTCTTCGCGCGGCCAGCAACGCCTCGCCCGTATCCTTCATTGCTTTCCATACGACACCAGGAAGCGCCAGCGGGAGCCATCCATGTTTGAACGACAAATCGGCATTGACCTGGGCACGGTCAATGTGTTGGTATATGTCAGCGGCCGCGGCATCGTGCTGCGTGAGCCTTCCGTAGTTGCTATCTCGATGAAGGACAACAAGATTGTCGCCGTGGGCCAGGAGGCCCGCGACATGTTGGGCCGGTCGCCGGAGAGCATTGAGGTCGCGAGGCCCATGCGCGACGGTGTCATCGCGGACTACGTGGTCACCGAGGCCATGCTGCGTTACTTCATCCGCAAGGTTGCCGGCCGCGGTCCCATGTTCCGGCCGCAAGTGATGATCAGCGTGCCCCGCGGCGTCACCAGCGTCGAGAGCCGGGCCGTCCACGATGCGGCGATGCAAGCGGGCGCGAAGGCCGCATACCTGATTCCGGAACCGCTGGCCGCAGCCTACGGCGCGGGCCTGCCCATCGGCACGCCTACGGGCAACCTCGTGGTGGATATGGGCGGCGGCACGACCGAGGTGGCCGTGGTGTCCATGAACGATATTGTCGTGTGGAGCAGCGTGCGCGTGGGTGGCATCCGCACCGATGAAGCTATCATGGCCTACGTGCGCAAGAAGTACAACCTGATTATCGGTGAGCAGACGGCAGAGGAAATCAAGATTGCCATCGGCAGTGCACTTCCGCTGCCGCAGGAGATGGAGATGGAGGTGCGGGGCCGCGACCAGGTCGCGGGGCTACCCAAGACGATTATGCTCACCTCCAGCGAAATCACCGAGGCGCTGGCCGAGCCGCTGGCCTCCATTATCGGCGTGTTGAAGCAGACGCTTGAGAAGACCCCGCCAGAGTTGGCCGCAGATATCATCGACCGGGGCATGGTGCTCTCCGGAGGCGGCGCGCTGCTGCGCAATATCGACCGGCTCGTCACCCGCGAGACGGGCGTGCCGGCGTTCGTGGCCGAGCAGCCGATGGCCTGTGTGGCAATCGGAGCGGGCCGCGCCCTTGAGAACTACCCGATCATGCGCCGCAGCTTGACCGACGTGTAACGCCGGCCGGGTTCTTCGCTACGCGTAGAGACGTCCCCACCAGGGACGTCTCTTTTGTTGTGCGGTCTGGACGGGTGTCGCGCCGGTTGTGGTTGGGGATTACTGTGGGGCAAGACTTGCCGGATGACGCCGCAGCCAGGCATGCAGGCCGAAGAGCAGCACGATTACCGCCAACTCCAGGGCGGGCAGCCAGGCCCCGCCCCAGCCCATCACGCCTGCCGAGCGGCTCGTAATGAAGAGCACCAGGTGTCCCACGAACAATGCGATCAGCGTGAACGCCGTTGCTTTGATGAAACGGGCCAGAAGGTTGGGCGTAGATGGCGCAGAGCGATAGTGGTGTTCCATAAATACGACCAGTACGACCAGGATGATTCCGATGATGGGATAGGACCAGCTTCCTACAGCCCGCAGACGCAGGCTGGTGTCCAGCGAGCCCAGGGCGCCCGGCTCAAGGTCGGTGACCGAGGCCAGCGTGAGGGAATTCATCAGCGCGTCGCGTGCCATTAAGGCGACAACCACCATGGCGATAATCGACAGGGCCCACAGCAGATAGGCCAGGGCATACCGGGAGACTGTTTTCATGAACCTCTCTTTTTTCGCAAAACTCAACCGCAGCCCGGCGACCGGGAGCAGCAAAACGATATAATTATCGCGCTGAATGTGCCGAGCGACAAAACCGAGGCCGGTCTATGGTTTGCGGGCCTTGATGCTGGCGAGGGCCTGCGCCGCGGCCTTGCGCACCTTGCTCTTGCCGTCGGTCCGCATAGCCGCCTCCAGCGCGGGGATGACACTGCGATTGCCGATGCGGCCCAACGCCTGCGCGGCGGCCTCGCGCACCATGCTGTTGCCGTCATGCGCGAGCCGGTCGCACAGGGCGTCGAACGCTGACCGATGGCCCACATGGCCTAGGCCGAGGGCCGCGGCTGCACGCACCCCGGCATCGGCATGGGTCAGCGCGTCGCGCAGCGGCTCCTGCGCCCTGTCGCCGCCGAATTCGCCGAGCCACTGCGCGGCGCGCTCCGCCAACTGGCGGTCGCCCGTATAGAGGCGTTCGATCCACGTATCCACGTCGGCCGGCTTCTTCGGCGCGAAGCGCCGTTGGGCCTTCTCTGCAGCGAGGAAGGCCGCGTTCAGGTCGGCAAAGGCCGGGTCGTTCGGGTTAGGGGCTGTGGCGACATCCGGTGTAGGAGCCTGGCGCGGCCGCGTGACCTTCCGCTGCACCTGCACGACAAACTCGCTGGCGCGCAGCACGCTCGCACCTGCGGCTCGCGCGCGGGCCGCCAGCTCCTGGTCATTGGTCACGACCGCATACTGGCCTGGCTGCCGCGCCGCTTGGAGGAAATCCAGGATGGCGTCATCTGCGCTCTGGCCGGGGCGCGTGAAGCGCACGTCGATGCCAGGCGTCGAGGGCAGGCGGGGTCGCGAGGGCGTGCCCGTGGGCAGACTGACCGCATAGGGACCGCTGTCGAAGAAGACGATCATCGCGCGACCGCCTGTGCGCGCCTGGTAGCTCTGCAGGCGCGCTACCAGCCGTTCCTCGTCGTCCGGCTGGCGCAGGTGTATATCGGGCATGACGCCGATCAAGTTGTGGCCGTCAATGATGTAGGACATAGGCCTCGTGGCTCTCTGTAGCGCGCCCTTGTGCGGAAAAACGCGTTGACGCTGCAGGTAGTGTATGCTATGATGCGAATGGAGTCAACGCTAAGGAATTCGGGTCATGCTGAAACGTCGTGGTGTCCATTATGCGCTTTATGCCTGGCTGCTGGGCTGGCTGTTGCTGGCCCTGGTAAGCCTGCCTGTCAGCGCGCAGTCTGCGCCCGTCAAGCTGGCGCGGTTCGAGGGTCCGGTCACGCCGGTGCTCGCGTCCTATCTGGCGCGCGCGATTGACGACGCGGAGGCCAGCGGCGCGGCTGCATTGGTGATTGAGCTGGATACCCCCGGCGGGTCGGTTGACATCACCAAGGGCATTACGCAGAACATGACCGCGGCGCGCGTACCGATCATCGTCTACGTCGCGCCCAGTGGTGCGCATGCCGGTTCCGCGGGAACCTTCATCACCCTGGCCGGCCATGTGGCCGCGATGGCGCCCGGCAGCAGCATCGGCGCGGCCAGCCCCGTCACGGGTGAAGGCGCAGACCTGGATGAGACGATGAAAGCCAAGGCTACCAATATTCTGGTAGCCGACATCAAGAACTTGGCGGCGCGGCGGGGCGAGAAGGCCGTCGAGTGGGCCGAGAAGGCCGTGGCGGAGGCTGCGGCCGCGACGGCCGATGAGGCGCTCGAACTCGGCGTGGTGGATGTGATCGCCGGCGATGTGCCCGACCTGCTGGCCCGGCTGGACGGGCGGGAAGTCCAGGTGGCCGGGCAGACCGTTACGTTGCAGTTGGCGGACGCACCGGTGGAAGAGGTGCCCCTCAACGCCATCGAAGGGCTGCTCAACCAGATTACGAACCCGGCGATTGCCGCGTTGCTGCTGACGATCGGGCTCAATGCGATCATCTTCGAGCTCTCCAGCCCGGGCGGCTATGTCGGCGGCATCATCGGCGTCATCTGTCTCCTGCTGGCCTTCTACGCGCTCGGCACGCTCAACGCCAACTGGACCGGGCTGGGCTTCATCGCACTGGCCTTCGTCCTGTTTGTGATCGATCTCAAGGCGCCCAGCCACGGCGCACTGACCCTCGGCGGGCTCGTCGCGTTTGTGGTCGGCGCATTCCTGCTTTTCAACACGGGCGAAATGCGCGTCCCGTGGGGGAGCATCCTCAGTTCTGCTGCAGCAACGGCTGCCTTCTTTGCCTTCGCCATCAGCAAGGCGCTGGCCGCCCAACGCCGTCAGCCCGCCATCGGCCTGGACAGCCTCGTTGGCGTAACCGGCGACGTGCGCCACCCGCTGGACCCCGAGGGCATGGTCTACGTCAACGGCGAGTTGTGGCGGGCTGAGTCAGAATCCGGTCCGCTGCCCGCCGGAACACGGATTGTCGTGACGGGCCAGGTAGGTTTCCGGCTGCGGGTGCGCAACATAGAGTAACTCCCTCCGGATATTTGTGAAAATTTCCACGTGTAATATGCGCTAGGTCATAGTGATAGGCTCTATTCGTGCTAGAATACACAATCGAATCGTGCTTTATTACACGATTTGATTCTACTGAGGTGTCAGCACCAGATTGGAGCCGTTCGTGGGCATCCTGACCTCTGCCGCTATTGCTACGCCTGCTGTCCAGCCGATTGCTGCGTTTCGTCCCTTCGCGAGCCTCACTGCTGTGCGCGATTACAGATATACCAGTCCGCGCATCGAACGTTCCGTTTGCGTCCTGCACGAGCGCGCAGGCCAGCCGTTTGACTGCCATGACGTGCTGGCTGCGCTGGCACGGGGCGCGTCCGGCGTCCTGATTCTCACGCGCCCGGCCGGGGCACGGCGGAAACCTGCGGAAGCTGCCGCGCTGAACCGCCTGGAGACCCTGCGCGAGCTGCTGCACTTCATCGGCTGTGACCGAGCGCGGATCCAGTGCAGCGAAGTGTCGCCCGCCGATGGGGGCGCATATGCTCGCGTGCTGGGCGACTTCACGGAGCAGGTACAGGGGTTGGGGTCCTGGTTCGGGGGCATGAATGCGGCGGACGAACGAATGCGGGGTTGGCCTGCGGCTGCCGGGCCGAGCTGCGACCATGCCCCCGCGGAACTCAGCGCAGCGCTGCGCGGGTTGGCCGTACAATTGTTGGCGAGTGGTCGCGTCGATGCCGTGCTGGGGTGGGCGCAGGGCCGCGAGGAAATCGTGCCGCTGCTGGCGTGCACGCCGGCTCAGGCCGCCCGGCTCTGTGCGGGCGGGCCCGGCTACCTGAACCTGGCTGCGGCATTGGAGTCCGCCCGGGCCACCGGCGGCGAGGCGCTGCGGGTGGCCGTAGTCGTGCGACCCCAGGAGCTGCGCACCATCCGAGCGCTGCAGCGGGACGGTCTGCTCTCCGGCGATAGTCTTCTCTTCGTCGGCCAGGGCGTTGCGCCCGAATCGTGCGATGTGGTGTTGGCGCCCGCGGGACAGGCGGCGGGTGAGCCGGTCTGGAGCGAGCTGGATGCGCTGGAACAGTGGTCGCTGGGCGAACGGGCTGCCTTCTGGCAGAGCCAGTTTGCCAACTGCGTCCACTGTGATGGCTGCCGGGCGGCCTGCCCGTTCCGCTGCTATACGGCCAATGTGGAAGAGGCCATCGTGCCCGGTACACCTTCCGCGCAGACGCTGAACCCGCGGCAGACAGCCTGTACCCAGGTTGCAGCCGCACTGCGCCTGGCTGAACACTGTGCCCTTTGTGGGTCGTGCAGTCTATCATGCCCGCAGGGTGTGCCGCTGTACCTGCTGCACCAGAAGGCGGCACGGGTGCTGCATCGAACCAGCTGATGTATGCCGCAAGCTGTTTTGAGAGAGGAGTTCGCATTCTCAAATGCGGACGGGCCCGCTCCGCGTCTGAGGACGCTCCGCTCCACACCCTCTCAACCAGTTACTGACCAAAGTGGTGTCGTGCAAAGCGTAGCTTTGCACGACACCATGTTATTGTTCTACGCCGATGCGGGGGGGTGCTCTGGCTCGGGCTGGTCACCGGGGAGGTCAGGCTCGTGCGGGGGCTCCGGCTCGCCTTCCGGACCGGTCTCGTCATCTTCATCGGGGGGCGGGCCGCTAGGTGCAGGCGCGCTGTTGGCTGGCTCCCCTTCCTTACGCTCGCGGTTCGAGTGGCCGAAACGCTGCAGCTTATCTGCCAGGTCATGCAGCTTGCGATCGACGCGGCCATTGACGCTGTCCGGCGGATACGCACCGGTCTCGTCGCGCTCGCCGGCCTCTATGCCGGTCAGCAGCGCAATCCCGTCGTCCACCGTGCGCACCGGCCAGACGTGAAACTGCCCGGCTGCTACGGCTTCCACCACATCGTCGCGCAGCATCAGGGTGAGCACGTTGGCCGCGGGGATGATGACCCCCTGCTCCCCCGTCAGGCCGCCCGGCATCGAGCGGCAGACATCGAAGAACCCCTCAATCTTGGCTGTTGCACCGCCGATGGCCTGAATCTGCCCCTGCTGGTTGACCGAGCCGGTGACCGCGATGCTCTGCTTGATGGGCAGCTCCGCCAGGCTGGACAGCAGCGCATATAGCTCTGTCGAGGATGCGCTGTCGCCGTCCACACCGTCGTAGGATTGCTCGAACGCAATGCTGGCTGACAGGCTGAGCGGTTTATCCTGGGCATAGCGGCCGCCGAGGAAGCCGGAGAGGATCAGCATCCCCTTGTCGTGGATGCGGCCGCTCAGCCGGGCCTCGCGCTCGATGTTGATGACGCCGCTGCGCCCCTGAAAGGTCTGCGCGGTGATGCGGGTGGGCCGGCCGAACTCGTGGTCGCCGAGCTGGACGACTGCCAGCCCATTGACCTGGCCGGTGACTGCGCCGGTGGTGTCGACCATGATGGAGCCATCGACGATGGCCTCGCGCATCCGCTCCTCGTATTGGTTGGAGCGATAGATGCGCTCGCTGATGGCCTTCTGGACATCGGCGCTGGTCACCAAGGTGTGACCGGCGCGGCCGGCCCAGAACGCGGCCTCCTGGATGATGTCCGACACGAGGGCGAAGCGCGTGGTCAGCTTGCGCTGGTCCTCCACGATCCGTGCGCTGTGCTCCACGACTTCCGCGACCGCGCTCATGTCGAAGTGCGGGAGCCCGAACTCTTCACAGCGGTTGCGGATGTAACGGACGATCTTTTCCTCGTTATCCTCCGTCCAGGGCATTTCGACTGCAAAGTCGGCCCGGACCTTGAAGAGCTTTTCGAACTGTTCGTCATACGCATAGAGCAGATAGTACGTGGGCAGGTCGCCGATGAGTACGACTTTGACGTCCAGTGGGATCGGCTCAGGCGTCAACATCGTGGCGGCGAGGACTGCGGCCTGCTGGCTGCTCTCCTCGATGCGGACGCGCTTGTTGCGCAGGGCTTGCTTGAGCCCTTCCCAGGCCAGCGGCTGGCGCATCAGGACGCGCGCGTCAAGCAACAGGTAACCTCCGTTGGCGCGGTGGAGCGCACCCGGCTTAATGAAGCGATAGTCCGTCACAAGGGTGCCGATTTCGGCGCGCATCTCCACCCGGCCGATGAGATTCGCGTAGGTCGGGTTCGTCTCGATGATGACGGGCGCACCCTGCAGCGCGCTGTTGTCCACAATGACGTTCAGTTGGTAGCGGGCGAACGGCGAGGCGGCTTGCGATTGGAGTGCGGTCGCGGCCGCGATGTCGGTCGGCGCATCGGTCGCGCTCAAAGTCTCAATGGCGGGCTTGAAGTCGTCGGCGCTCTGGACAATGTGAGCCTGCACGGCGCTAAGATACTTCACCACGTCCGGCCAGGCTGCATACTCGCTTAACAACGGGGCGAAGAAGGGTAGCACCGTGGCCGCAGTGATCTCGCGATCGAGGTTGGTGAGGCGATCCAGCGCGGCGGCTTCCAGCTCCTGCACCTGGCGCACGGTGCGCTCCAACTCCTCCTGCAATTCCTGGCCCTGCTCGCTGAGCGTGGTCCGTTCGGTCTCCGCCAACGCACTGTACTGCTCGCGCGTCAGCGGCTGGCCGTCCTTGACCGGGGTCAGGATAGTGCCTTCGGCGGTCTGCGTGAGCGCGAAGCCCCGCTCGCTGACCTGGGTCTCCAACTGCTGAAAACGCGCAGCGCGCAACTGGTCAAGCTGGCGTTCCAGCAGGTTACGGCTGTCCGCATAAGGGTCGCCGCTGAACGTTTTTTTGAGCGCTTCGGCCACCTGCGTCAGCAGTGTGTTGACCTGATCTCGCAGCCGGCAGCCGCCGCCCGGCGGGAGGCGCACCGCCGTCGGCTGGTCGGGCTGGCCGAAGTTGTGCGTGTAGCCCCAGTCAGGTGGAACCGGCCGGCCCGCAGCCTTTGTCTCCAGAAAGCGGCTGATGATGCTGGTCTTGCCTGCACCCGCGGGGCCGGTGGCGAAGACGTTGTACCCGGGATAGGGGATGTCCAGCCCGAATTCGATGGCACGCGCCGCGCGCTCCTGGCCGATGATGCCGTCCAGGTCCGGGGCGTCCGCGGTGGAGGTGTAGGTCAATGGCGCAGGGTCATAGCGCCGCCGCAACTGGTCGGCGGTCAACTCCGCAGGCAGGGTCATAAGGCTCCTCGAGGCGGTGAATAGATGTCATGATATTGTACCACATCGCGCTAAAATGAAACTCCGAGCGGGCAAATTGCGTCTTAATATAAGTGATAGGTTATCTGTAGCGCGGCATCATTTACAGGCAGGCTACTTCATGGTATGATTGCTCACTGGGAGCGGTTCGCATATGACCGGTGAACTGCAGGAATAGGATCATGATCTTCGAGAATTACTACCTGTATCGATTGGCATTCTGGGCCATCAACCGCAGCCCGCGCGGTCTGGTCTACTTTGTCGCGGGCCTGTTGGCCGAGCTGAATTTCATCTTCAACCGGACGTCACGACGGGGAGTCTATGCGAACCAGGCGCGCGTGTTGCCGCCCGAGACGAGCGCATTTCAGCGCTGGCGCACGGCGCGCGGCGCCTTCCGGCATTTTGCCTATGCCGTCGCGGATTTCTTTTTTATCCGCAATCTCACGCGGGATAACCTCGGCGAGCACATCGCTGAGATTCGCGGGCAGGAGCATCTGGACGCGGCGGTGCGCGCCGGGCACGGCGGCATCCTGGTCACGGTGCACATGGGTAGTTGGGAACTGGCGGGCGCGTCGATGGGGTTGATGGGCGTGCCGCTGACGGTCGTCGCGCTGCCGCATAAGGACCCGCGGGTCGATGAGATTTTCACCAACGCCCGTGCCGAAGGCAACATCGAGGTCGTGCCCGTGGGCGGAGCCATGACCAAGCTGATACGCGCATTGAAGCGCGGCCGCCTCATCGCGCTGGTGTCTGACCGGGATGTGAAGGGGACTGGGCTGCGTCTGCCGTTCTTCGGGCAGTTGACGCGCGTGCCCAGCGGTCATGCCAAGCTGGCGCTCAAGACCGGCGCCTGGATCCTGCCCGGCAGCACCTATCGGGTGGACGATCACCGCATCGTGCTGGACATTCACCCGCCCATCGTGCCTGACCCGCGCACCGATACGGTGGAGAGCCTGACGAGTCGCGCGCTGACGATTCTCGAAGACATGATTCGCCGCCACCCGGACCAGTGGTTGTCGTTCTTCAACTTGTGGAGCGAGAACAAGCTGCCCGTCGCCGGCGAGCAGTAAGTGTTTGTAGCGGAGAGGAATAGAACGCTGATGACGCTGATGAGACTGATCTACCTGATCTAAATAAATCAAGATCATGTAGATCAGTTCAATCTGCGTTTATCAGCGTTCTATTCTTTGTAACGCCTCGATCTGCGCGAGGACAGCGGCGCGGGCAGTTCCGCCGGTTACGGCACGCTGCTCCACCGAACGCTCGAAATCCCACACGCTTGCCATCCCCGGGCCGCTGAAGTGCGGGCTGATGGTCTGCAGGTCGGCTGGCGGCACCGCGCGCAGCGGGCAGCCAAGCTCTTCCGCTCGGCGCACTACACGACCCACCAGGTGATGGCTCTCCCGAAAGGGCACGCCTGCGCGCACTAGTGCATCTGCCAGGTCGGTCGCCAGCATCTCGTCGCCCAGCGCCGCCAACATGCGGTCGGGATGGATGGTCAACGTCTCAAGGACGCCCTGCGCCACAGGCAGCGCCAGCGCCAGGGTATTCACCGCATCGAAGAGTGGCTCCTTATCCTCCTGGATGTCCTTGTCATACGCGCTCGGCAGCCCCTTCAGCACGGTCAGTAATCCCACCAATCCCCCGGTCAGCCGGCCTGCTTTGCCGCGCAGCAGCTCAAGCGCGTCGGGATTCTTCTTCTGCGGCATCAGGCTGGAACCGGTGCTGTAGGCATCGGCCAATGTCACGAAGCCGAACTCGCGACTGCTCCACAGGATGAGGTCTTCTGCCCACCGGCTGAGATGCACCCCCAACAGCGCGGCCCAGAAGAGAAATTCCGCAATGAAGTCGCGGTCGCTCACCGCGTCGAGGCTGTTCGGCGTCACGCCCGCAAAGCCCAGGTCCGCAGCGAGCGCGTCACGATCCACGGGGAACGGGCAGCCTGCCAGCGCACCCGCGCCCAGCGGCAGGATGTTCACCCGCTGGGCCAGCTCTGCCAGCCGCTGCCGGTCGCGCTGCCAGGGCCACGCGTGGCTCAACAGCCAGTGGCTCCAGCGGATGGGCTGGGCCGGCTGGACGTGGGTGTAGCCTGGCATCAGGATATCGACCTCGGCCTCGGCGCGGTGGGTCGCCGATGCGATGAGGTCCGCCAGGCTGCGGTCCAGCCCCGTAATCTCCCCGCGCAGCCACAGCCGCACGTCTGTGGCAATCTGGTCGTTGCGGCTGCGGCCCGTGTGCAGCTTGCCCGCGACGGGGCCGATGCGCTCCGTGAGCCGGCGCTCGACGTAGGTGTGGATGTCTTCGTCGGCCGCCGTGCGGAACGCGGCCTCGCCCTCGGCGGCAAGCTCCGCCTGGATCTCCGCCAGCCCGCGCGTGATGGCATCGCACTCCGCCGCGGTGAGCAGCCCCGCGTCCCGAATGGCCCGCGCCCAGGCAATCGAGCCGGTAATATCCGCGTCCCACAGCCGACAGTCGAACGGCAGCGAGGCATTGAACCGGGCCATCAGCGGGTCGTTCTGCCCGCTGAACCGGCCACCCCAGAGTTGCGTCATGGGAGTTCCTTCATGGGTGTAAGTCTGCGGCCCATTTGGTTGCGCCGCACCGTGTATGCTCGATTTTACCACAGGCGATTGACTTCACCAACGCCCCGCTGCTGCAAGGCCGCTTGTTCTCCTATCTGGACACGCAGATTAACCTCTTCGGCGGGCCGAACTGGCACCAATTGCCCATCAACCAGGCCAGGCAGGCTCGCGTGCGCAACCACCAGCAGGACGGTCCGATGCGCTACGGCGACCAGCCGGAGATCGCCAACTACAATGAGAATACCCGGGGCTACCAGTTCCATGTGACGTCAAGAGAGCAGGGCGGCTTCACGTCCCACCCTGAGCAGATGCAGGGGCAGAAGGTGCAGGCCCGCTCGGAGACCTTCGGCGATCACTTCAGCCAGGCAACCCTCTTCTGGAACAGCATGTCGCCGGCCGAGAAGGAGCACATCGTCGAAGCGTTCCGCTTCGAACTGGGCAAGGTCACGCTGCAGCGCATCCAGGAGCGTATGCTCGACCTGATCGCGAACGTGGATGAGGAACTGGCGGCGCTCGTGGCGCAGGGGCTGGGGCTTCCCGCGCCCAAGCCCGGCAAAGTCAATCAGGAAATCGGCCGCACGAGCGGTCTCAGCCAGATGGAGGGGCTGCCCGCGCCCGTGAAGAGCCGCATGGTGGCCGTCCTGGCTGCGGACGGCGTCAACGTTGCAGAGATGATGCAGATGTGCCGGGCACTCGACAAGGCTAGCGTCAAGTACGAGGTGATTGCCCCGCACGGCGGCTTCCTGCAGGGCAACAACGGCTCCGAGCCCGTGCAGGTCGACAAGACCTCCCTTACGGCGCTGAGCCAGCACCGTAACTTCGCGCAGCCCGGCAAGAAGCTGGTCGCGGCATAGCCTAGCGGTAGAGATTGGCGTCAGCAACGTCATAACTACAGAGATCACAGAGCGCACCGAGGAGGTCAACTGCACTCTTATCGGCGCATCTGTGACCTCTGGGCGAGGCTCCAATCCTGGAACCTGCGCCCGCCTAAGCATCGCTCCAGTTTCCCTCGACTCGGTGCGAGTAGCCATCCGCTGCCCCGAGGGAATTCCTGCCCGTTCTCCACAAATCCATTCATGACCGCGAACGACTCCTCATCGGTCGCGGGTCACGGCCTCCGGCAGGGCGCCATTCTCCCGTTTTCAGCACACGCTCAGGTATTCTTCGCCAAAAAGGATCGCAGGGTGCGGCAATTATGTGCGTATTGGATACCTTTCATGGCCGGAAATTGTTGACACAGAGGCAATTCTATGGTATTTATAATCGAAGTGAGGTTGTGGTGCACTATCCGCGCATTCGCGGGTGTCTTCCACTCATCGCGAGGAGGTCGAACGGTCCTTCTGTCAGATCGGTCGTCGCACCGGACAGGAAAGGAACTTCCACGGTTCGCCTGACTTAGCGAGCTTCTGGTGCCATGTGCCGTCGTCGTCTCTCCTATCGGTCCGATTCAGATGCTCTTGCTTTTGGTACTCTGTGAACCTGTGTAGAGAGGTGGTGCTATGGAACGGCAGCTGTCTCGACAGATCTTCTTCGTCATGCGACCCTTTCGGTTCCTCGGTTTGGCCATCTTGCTGGCGCTGCTGCTGACGACCCTGTTTGCCTCAGCCGCTGCAGCAGCCTGTCCTGACGGCCAGACAGACAACGATGGGGACGGAGTATGCACTCCATTCGACTGCAATGACGGCAACAACACGATCTATCTTGGCGCGCCGGAATTGTGCGGTGACGGCGTTGACAATGACTGTGTTGCGGGCGGTCAGCTTGAACCGGGGGGTGCCTGCACGATTCCTACCAACCCTGGCGTAAGCTGCGCTACCGGCAGCATATATGTGTGCAGTAACGATAACCTCTCTCTTGTTTGTCCGGTGCCCAACACCGGCCTCAAGCTTCCCAAGCCAGAGAACTGGTCTGTTCCTCAAAGCTGCGTGGACACCCTGGACAACGACTGCGACACCCTGGTGGATATCCTCGATGCGCCTGATTGTGCCAACATCCCCGAGATCTGCGATGGCTACGACAACGATCGCAATGGGTCCGTGGATGACGGTTTCTTCCCTGCGGTAGGCTCCACATGTACGGTCGGCATCGGCATTTGCGCGCGTAACGGCACCTCGATCTGCTCAGCCGATGGTTCAGGCACCGTCTGCACCGCGACGGCCGGCAACCCCAAGCAGGAGAAATGGGGCATCGGCAATAGCTGCTCCGACGGCCTGGATAACGACTGTGACGGAACCACGGATGTTGGCGACACAGATTGTGCGCCTGTTGCCTCCACGGAAATTTGTGACGGGATCGACAACGACCTCGACGACATTGTTGATAATGGCTTCGATGTCGGTGCCGCCTGTGATGTGGGGGTCGGCGCTTGCATGAATGGCGGCACGAAAGTCTGTACGGCGGACGGCTCGGGCACCATGTGTAACGCCTTCCCACTGCCTGCAGCGTTCGAGGGGCCGAGCGGTGCGACTTGCAGTGACGGCGAAGACAACGACTGCGACGGCACCACCGACCTGGCCGATGCCAGCTGCAGTGGAGCGGATTCGAGTCTGGCCGTGACCTGCAGCCTTCCGTATAAGAACGGCCGCCCTGGCGGCGACTGCACCGGTTGGCACAGGGTGAATTACGCAGTGACTGGCGATGGACCTGATACAGTCGTTAGCGCCGAGTTCCTGGCCGTTTCCTCAGATGGGGAACTTCTGGGCGTTCTGCCCGATGTCAAACCGGGGGACGAGGCACATCTGGCCAGCCGGATTAGTGAGTATGATTGGAAATGGACCACCGACGTCAGCAAGAACTGGACCAAGCACCAGGTATTCGCTCCGGTACCGCTGCTGCACGTCACGGCCCGGGACGGCGACACGATCGCCGAGGCTTACTGCTCGAACATTCCGTACTTGCAGGTGATGGAGCCTGACGGCGCGGTCATCAGCGTCTCTTCCGGGGACGTCATCGAGTTTACGGCAGCCATTCCGCTGGTTAACGTCAAGAGCCTGGTGATCAAGGTAGACGGCGTGGAAATCCTGCCGGCCTTGGGCATCGACCCGGCAACAGACTTCCCTGGCGGTCCCTTCAGCGGCACAGTAAACGTCGACGGACAGATGGTCGAGGTGCTGGATCTGG
>CAZTMA010000014.1:0-18040 GCA_964614645.1 uncultured Anaerolineales bacterium | reverse complement strand
CTGGTGGTGGATGCCAAGACAACCATGATCGGCAACCCCGTCGCAGCCTCCAACACAGTGACGATGGTTCTGAAGAACCTGGGCGGTGGGGGCCACATCATCTATGTTGACGGTGCCCCTGTCCCAGTGCGGTCTCCGCTTACATCAGCATGCTTGCAGGATGACATTGCCGATTCAGGCACGGTGGCGGCCTTGGAGGTCACGCTCGAGACGCCGGCCGAGCAGGCAGTTGTCGACGCGCCGGTGTCCGTAACCGGTAAGGTCGAGCACGGCCGTATGATCGCCAGCCTGAAGCTGAACGGCGCCCCGGTCGACATTGCCGGGCAAGTAGCATTTATGCCGGGCGACGGCATCAACACCGCGGATCAGTATGTACTTGACTTCGTCGAGGCGTTGCCTCGGGTCGCCTTCAACATTCCAGCGAGTGGCAACCAGCCGCTTGGCGTGTTCCAGACTGGCACCAACCGAGCAATCGCGGATGCCAGCGACGACCTGGGGAATCGCGCGTTCGACTCGCACATCTTTGCCACAGGGAATATTCTTTCACCTCAGAAGTCAGCCGCTCTGGCTGCCCAGGTGGAAGAACGTTTGCAGAAGGCGATGAACAAGACGCGAGGCAGCTATGCTTCGATCCTGGCGACAGAGGTGCCCAATGCGTTTGTCGCCGGCCTTGAAGAGTCGGCCATCGATGCCGTCTTCGACAAGATCTGTGTTGACGCGATCGATGAGTTCAAATCCAGAGCCGACGCCACGATCAGGGGGATGGAGCTCGGAGATATCACAGTTGACCCGGACTGCTCCTGCTCTGTGACGGCTCCTCTGACCATCGCCGATATCGCATTCGGGACGCAGTACGACTGTGACGCAATCCTGGCAGAGGATCAGATCAGCGTCAAGGTGGAACTGCCCGATATCACCGTCACCATGAGAGCAAGCAATAGCTGCGAGACGGAAGGTATCTTCGGTGAGTGCCTCGCAGAAACGGTGATTGACATCACGGCGATCACCAAGATCATCGATCCCGTCTTTACCTACGGCGTGACTGAGACCTCCATCGAGACAAATACGCCGCCGCCGGAGGACATGAAGTCGTTCGTCATCGGTCAACTGGTTTACCCTGGCTCTGGCGGTGAGTCGCTGGAAAATGATAGCGCCATCTGGCAAACCGACAACGAGATCAACTGCTGGGGTGCCGCAGTCTGTAGCTTCTTTGAGGGTGCCGCGGGGTTCCTGATCGAGGTGTTCACCTTAGGCTTTGTCGACGCCACCGATGTATTCGACTTCGTCAGCGTCGACTTCCAACTCGCGGACTTCCAGGCGGCCGCCGGAGCAAGCCAACCTGACGCGGTCGGGATCACGGGAGTGAAAATCGACCCGCAGGAGGTCGAGGAGTTCGGGCGCGCGGCCTTCTCACCATCGCCGCCCGATATCGAGATCACCACCGCAGGCATGACTGCGGCGTTCGGTTCCTCGTTCGAAACCCAGGTGGTAGACCCGAGCGTGGACCAGACCCCGGGTGCCGTGCTGTCGCCTGCACAGGCTCCTGGTCCCGCGCAGGGCAATGCAACTCAGAACGGGTTCATCGTGTTGGCAGACGATACTATCAACCAGTTTTTCGCCAGCCAGGCCGAATCTGGCGGGTTGAAGACCAGTTGCAACCCGACAGGGAAGAATATCGGCAACCTCCTGCCCGCCGATTGCGAAACTCTGACGATCCTGAATGAGGATGGGACCACTAACTGGGTGAGCACAGCAGTGACGCAAGGCATCTGTCACGCGATCCGCGGGGACGATTGTGAGTCGCTTACCAATGCCGACCTGGTCCTCCAGGGCACCGAGCAGGGCGCATGCCACGGCATCAAGGGAGACAACTGCGATACCATCCCGGTGCAGGGTATCCTGGGCACGGTTGCGGAACGGCAGCTCTGCAAGAACACGCCGGTCCTCAACCTTAGCGCAAGCCAAAACTTGCTGTTCTGCGCCAAGCAAAGCATCCCGCCGCAGTTTGGCATCGACGAGAACACGGCAGCAGCCCCGAAATCCACCCTGGATACCTCGCTGCTGTTGAACGATATGTCGGTGGCCATCGTCGTTGACCGGGATGCGGACAGCACGAGCGCCGATATCGCTGCGATTCCGAGTTGCTTTGCTACGAATGTTGCCAGCGGCGCGGATTGCAATCTGTACGCCGCGTGCTTGGACCTGTCACTCGATACCGAGATGAGCCTGGACAACTCGCAGTGCGAGGCAGATGAGGCCGGGTTCGTGTTCGGAGTTAAGAATGTGACGTGGTCCGGATTGCAAGCGGGTGCGGTGTGCGGAGCCGCCGGGCAGACCGACGATGCTCAGGTCACCGCTGAAGCCGCGGGAAGCACTGCGGTGGATGAGGTCACGAAGAATACCGATCTGTACACGCCTCCGTTGTGCGCCAAGGGGCTGAACCTGGGTGGATTGCTGACGTTCAACAATCCCTTGCTGATCGGCATCGATACTGCTGCAGTATCGACGCCACCTGACGAACCCTACAATGATTACTTCGGGATCATCGGAGAGATCCAGTAGCAGGTAGGGAGCCTGACGCATGAGTCTTGCCCGGCGGGTAGCGCGTTCTCCAGGCACACAGCCCCCGGGCAAGTAAATCAGCCGCTAGGCTCTCCTGCTGCGCAGCAGGAGAGCCTATGCGTTTACGGTTAGGGTCGGATCACATCGCTTAACAGCCGGATCAGGAGCCACGTACCAGTTCAAAAGAAAAAACACCGACGGAGGAAGACGGCGCCGAGAGCAAGCCGTTGGTGCCGACGGCCCTGAGTACGTAATAGCGGTCCGAGCCGGGAAGGGGAACATCCGGATCGGGAAACGGGCTGGCCGCCGGCTGCCCCAGTAACGCCGGATTGCTGGCATCGCCAGGTCTGAAGTATGGGGCGCTGCTCCGCCACACCTGGTACTTAGCTACACTTGGGTCTGTCGCCCATAGGAGGGAGATGCCGGTGCCCGAGCGTGCGATGGCCACCTCGGGTTGGAGCGGGAGATGTGGAGTGCGTGCAAGCACAGCCCGGACGGCATCGACGGTCCAGAGGCGTCCGGCGCTGGCGACAATTCCCCACGGAACGCTTTGAGTTCCTGCCGGCGCCGCATGATAGACCTGCGTCCCTATCGGAGCGCCCGTGGCCGCGACCCAGTTCGTGGGCGCGAGACTAAGGGGCGCCGGCATGCTGACGTCCACAGCGATGGGCCCATGCCTGTCGTGAAGAGTACAAATCGGCGGCTCAGAATATCCTGCGGCATCGCTATCGGGATCCGGGACGGCAGGCAGCCCTATAGCACGGGCAGGGTCCAGAAAACCGACTCTGCCTCCCTGGTCTGAGTACCAAATGACCCCTTCGTCCGGCACAAGCATCTTGGGCCTGCTGTCCACCAGCAGGCCGTATGTCACGGCCTGATTGGTCTCAGGCGACAGGCGGCCCAATCGCCCGGCATTCGCATCCGCCCACCAAAGCGTCCCGTCTGCATCATAGGCGAGGCTGTCCACTTCCGATGCAGCCTCTGGAAGGACCCACCACCGGAGCTTCTCAACGTCGGAATACGCGGCGTCGGGGTCGAAGCGAACGATTTGTCCCGTCCATCCCATCCAGACTTGTCCATTATGCTCGATAACATACGCGCTGCTGCCGCCTACAGCGTAACGGCACAACCGACCAGTTCCGGGCTGGTATTCAGGCTCGAAGCTCAATAAGTTGATGGCGGGGTATGCCAGGTCCGCGAACCATAACAGGCTGCCTGAGGTATCAAGGGCAAAGGGTCCAGGGATCACATCTGTGAAATCCCAATAATCAAGCGTTGCAGTGCCGGTGTCGATGCGGCCGATACTTCCGTAGAAATCACTCCACCAGATCATCGAACCGGCAGCATCAGGCTTGGCATCACCGACCGCAAACGGGGTATTGTAGCGGATCAGGGTCTCGGACAACGGATCGATCACGATGACCTCGCCCGCAGTCCAGTCGCTCACGTAAAGCGTGCCCTCAGCATCGCGGTATGCTTCAAGCACGCCCGAGAAACTCGCGTCTCCAACGACCGACTCATCAACTTCCAGATCTGCACTTGCAAAGTGCACATGAGTACAAAGCAATGTCAGCAACAGAGCCAGGCAGACCGGCGCGTGAGTGGTGCGCATGATTCCTCCTGAAGCGGATAACGACGAACCGCGTTACAGCGGTTCGTCTGGACCGTCGGAACATGTAACACGGCGCTGCAGTGTAGTCCTGGTCACTACAATGGCAGACCTCACCGGAAGTAAGCTGTCGCCCACATGCCTGGGCGCAGTTGCTGATCGTTATTCGGCACCCGTATGCGCACTGCGAAAACGATGGACGAACTCACATCCTGAGCCTGAACGGTGCGGGGAGTAAACTCCCCCTCAGAGGCGACATGGATGACTTGTCCTTCGAACACCTTGCCCGGGTAGGCCTCTGCGCTAACATCAACGATCTGACCGAGGTTTATACGAGCGAGACTACTCTCATCCGCATAGACCATCAACACAACAGGGTCCAACGCCGATACGACGAACAGGGGGGTCCCGGGCACGATGACTTCGCCCTCATGGACAAATCGTTGTGAGATGATGCCGGCGATCGGCGCTGTAAGCGATAGCTTCGCCGCAGACACGTTTAAAATGTCTCGCTGAGCTTGTGCTTCTGCTGCCTTGGCTTGCGCAATCACGATGTCTGCGGGCCGAGAGCCTGCCAACGATAGGCTACGCTGCGCCTCAGCTTGCTCCAACTGAGCCCGCGCGATTTCGATCGCTTGGTGTCCCTGCTCCTGCGCCAGTCCGGCAAGCTGGAAGTCTGCCTCTGCCTGTTTAACCGCTGTTTGGGCCACCGCGAGTTCTTCACGGTTTGCTCCGTTGCGCAGTTTCGCAACTGCAAGCTCTGCCACGCGGATGGCACCTTCTGCATCCACAATCCGAGCTTCGGCAGCTTCGACGTCGGCCTGCGCAGGACCGAGAGGATTCGGCACGGCAATTGTACCTAAGGTCTCCCCATTAATCACGACTGGAATAGTGAGGGGAAAGCCAATGCCGTTGCGAACTGCGTCTCTGGTTGCCTGAGCAGCCCAAAGCTGGATACGCGCCAATTCCACATTTTTCTCGGCTAGTTCGAGTTCGGTCGGCGTCGCGCCTGCGGCTAATCTTTCGTACTTCGCCTGGGCGACCCTGACACTGGCTGCTGCGGCATCAACACCGGCCGCTGCGGCTAGAGCGCCGGCCTCAGCTGCCCCGACCAAGGCATTTGCGCCATCTACGGTGGCGTTGGTGGCAACCAGTTCCTGCTGCCGAACGCCGGCCTGCGCAAGTGCCAGGTTTGCTTTGACTGCCTGAATGGCTGCCTCCGCCTGTTCAATCTGAACCATGAGAAGTTCATCGCTCAGGCGGACCAACAGGTCACCGGCGTTGACAGCATCGCCCACATTAGCACCCAACAAGACAATGCGTCCGGCTACTTCGGCGCTTATGGCAATCTCTACTTCAGCCCGGAGCACGCCCTCAACCTTAACCGCCCCACCGACCGGCCTATTTGCATAGGCATCATCGACAGCCAGCGCTGGGTCCGCCCCCGTCCGTGGTGCAAACAGGTCGCGAATGCCTTCTCGTTGCGGAACCGGTAGGCCGAAGCGACGACCGGCCAAGGTCCCGATAACCAGGAGTAGGGCCAGCATTAGGAGAGCTATAGCAAGTGCGCGTTTCATCGCTTTCTCCGGCCACCTCACAGCCCGGTGAATTCTGCCTCGCTGGGCATGCCGGGCCGGAGCACACCGTCCGGATTGGCGACTCGAATCGTTACCGCGAATACCTCGCTGGTCTCGGCGCCAGAGCCATTCAGCGCATTAGGGGTAAACTCTGCCTGCGGTGAGACGTGGTTAACTTCGCCGTCAAACCTTCTCCCCGGGAGCGATCCTGTCGTGATCCTGACGCCTTGGCCGGCGCGAATTCGGCTGATATCGCCGCCGGCAACATAGACCGTGAGTTCCAAGGTCTTCAAGTCACTCAGGTGATACAAAACCGTTCCCACCAGGACCTCCTCACCAACGTCGACGTTCCGTTCCAGGATCAGGCCAGCGCGCGGGGCCGTTAGTGTCGCCTGTGCACGACGGACCTCCAGGACCCGCAACGAGGCCATCGCGATGCGCACAGGTGCTTCAGCCACGGCTACTTGTTCAGGACTGGCCCCCTCCCTCAGTAGGTCGGCTTGCGCCCGCGCCTGCCGTAAGCGAGCCCGTGCGGCCTCCAGGCGTGCTTCAGCTTCTGTGACTTTCAGTTGGGTGGCGTTGAGCCCAGCCCGTGCCGCATCTACTGTCGCGCGGGCGGCCTCAAGGTCCTGAAGATGAGGCCCTGCCTGCAGATTCTCCACCTGAAGCCCGGCGATCGTTGCACTGAGTTCGGCCTGGGCAAGGGTTGCTTGAGCCGCGTCGTGACTGCCAGGAGGCAAGATCCCACCCTGTTCCCCTCCTCCCACATTCTCTCGCATTCGCCCGAGTGGAGCCAGCCGGTCTTGGGCCGTCTTGGCACGTTCTTGTGCACTGATGATATCTTGCGGGCTAGCACCTGCGTTGATTCTGTTCTGTTCCGCCAGCGCCACCTGGAGCTTAGCCTCGGCACCCGCAACAGATCCTCTGGCAAGCTCAACGGACTTTTCAGAGGCGGCGACCTCTTCCTCAGCGCGCCTGACCGCTGAGTCGGCCACGGCGATCTCTTCCGGTCGAGCACCTTCCTTTACTCCTGCCAGTTGAGCCTTGGCTGTTTCCAGAGCGGCCATAGCCTGCGCAATCTGCGCATCAACCAGGTTTGTTTCTAGACGTGCCAATACATCGCCCTGGGACACCGTGCTGCCTTCATTGGCCCCAAGCCACTCGATCGTCCCCGCAGTTTGGGAGCTGACCAGAATCTCATCGGCGCGGAACACACCATACGCCCGCACCTCAGTCTTCGCGTCTCGACTTGACACGATCGCTGCCGGTTGGCAACTGGCCAGCATGAAGACCGATGCCAGCAAGGCGATTTCCGGTCGGAAACAGAGCGTCATAGATTACCCCTCATCCCCGGCCGCTTGAGTCACTGAGATGAACACATCCTCGATAGTGACTGCGCCGGCCTCTACTGCCGAGAGTTGAACACCGGCCGCGGCCAGATGCTCCCTGATGATGCCTTGCACTGCACGTGCATCGGGCACTGCGAGGCGCACGGTGGAACCACATTGGCTAAGTGAGTTGATTTGAAGTGCACGGCCTGCGCGCGCACGGGAAAGCACCGCCACCGCCTGCTCAGGCTGATCGCAGGCAATTTCGACAATATCGCCACGCACATGAGTGCGCTTCAGCTCCTCCGGAGTGCCAATGGCTGCGATCTTTCCATTGGCCATGAAGGATAAGCGTTGACACAACTCGGCTTCATCCATGTAGTGAGTCGTAACGAAAATCGTCTTGCCTTGGTCAGCGAGATCGTAGATCAGCTCCCATAACTCGCGCCGCGCCAACGGGTCTACCCCCGCCGTAGGCTCGTCTAGAAAGACCAACTCCGGATCATGGACAATGGCGCACATGAGCGCAAGTCGTTGACGCCAGCCTCCAGGTAAGTCCTTAGCCAGTTCATGCTCCAGGCCTGCCAAACGTGCCAACTCGATCATTCTTGCAAAGCGAGAGCGCAACTGCTTTCCCGAGAGGCCATAGGCCCGTCCATAGAAGCGAAGGTTCTCAGCTGTCGTCAGTTCATCGTAGAGTGTGAATTGCTGCGACATGTAGCCGATCCGCGCATGAAGATTTTTCGCCGCCTCAGGCAACACCAGCCCTAACACTCGCACCGTGCCCCCGGTTGGTCGCATCAATCCCAGCAGTATTCGAATTGTCGTTGTCTTGCCCGCGCCGTTGGGGCCAAGGCAGCCGAAAACCTCGCCTCTGGGCACCGTAAAGCTGACACCATCGACAGCCCTGAACGCCGGCCTTCGGCGGTCTCCGCCAAAGACCTTAGTTAAGTTCACAACAGCTATTGCAGTTTCATCCATGGGCCAACTACCGATACTGCGTCTGCCGTTCAGGGGATTGCTGGCCCGCAGCGGATTGTGCGGAGGTTTGCCCCTTCACCAGCGAGATGAATGCCTCTTCGAGCCTGGGTTGCACCTGCCTGAGATCTTGCATAGCTATTCCCTGACGCACCAACTCGGTCGCCAGTTCGGGGGCCCGCAGGTTAGAATCGTCCACAAAGACCCGAAGCCGGTCGCCAAAGGTTTGGACCTCGAGGACACCCGGCAGCGACGCTACCAGATTTTTGGCCGCACGCAGGTTGCTGGGCCTGCCGTCAAGGAGCTGGCCGGCAAGGCGCTGTCGGATCTCCTTCGAAGTTCCCTCCGCAAGTAGTGTACCATGATAGAGCAACCCCACACGCTGGCATTGTTCGGCTTCGTCCATGTACGGTGTGCACACGAATATGGTTGTCCCTTGGTCCGAACGTAGCTTAGTCAGCAGGTGCCAGAACTCGCGCCGGCTCAAGGGATCCACACCGAGTGTAGGCTCATCAAGGAACAGAATCTGGGGAGAATGGATCAATACACAGGCCAAGGCCAGCTTCTGCCGCATGCCGCCGGAAAGCTGACGACCCAGCCGATCCTCGACACCCTGCAGGCCAGCCAGATCCAATAAGGTGGCAGCCCGCAACTCCTGCATCCTCGCTCCGACGGCCTGCAGCCGAGCGAAGAGCCGCAGATTTTCGATGACGGTAAGGTCACCGTACAGGTTTGCGCGTTGTGACATGTAGCCAATCTGGGATTTCAGTCGACGCAGTTGATACTGAGAGCGCGTCTCCGTGCCCAGTAGGCGGATTGATCCACTGGTTGGTTTCAAGAGGCCGACCAATAAGCGGACGGTGGTGGACTTACCTGCGCCATCAGGACCGATTAGGCCATAGAGTTCGCCCATTGAGATCTTCAGATCCAGGTGATCCACTGCGGCAACGCGGCCGCGTTGCCTGCTCCGAAAGACCTTTGTCAATCCATCAACAGAAATCGCGAACTGCTCGGCCATGACCTAATCCAATCGCGTCCGAAAAGAACGCGCGCTCAGGGCGAAGACGACCAGCCCAAAGATCAACAAGACGAGAGCGTCATCTCGCACTGAGTTGAAGCCGACGCCCTTGATCATGATCCCGCGGCTGATCGGCAGGTAATATGTCAGTGGAATTAGGCTGCCCAGCGTCCGTATCGCCGGCGGCATCGCCTCGCGGGGAAAGATGTAGCCAGAAAGCATGAAGGCGGGCAAGATAATCACGTTGGCCAGTTGCTGAGCCTGTCTCTGTGTTGTGGCAACAGTTGACACCAGCAGTCCCAAGCCAAGGGACGCGAAAATAAAGAGGAAGCTCAAGGCGAAAAACAGGCGGAGGTCGCCGACGAAAGGGACCTTGAACCAGAACATGCCGATGGCAAGGATTGTTACGACGTTGACCAGCGTGATAAGTACGCTCGGCAGCATCTTGCCCAGCATCAACTCCCATGAGCGGATCGGCGTAACCAGTAGTTGCTCTATCGTTCCAGCTTCGCGCTCTCGTACCACGGCATAGGCTGTCAATAACAGTGTTTGCTGCTGGAGGATGAGACCTACCACTCCCGGTATCATGAAGACAATGCTGCTCAATGCGGGGTTGTATAGGATCCTAAATCTCACGTCAACGGGCGAAGTTTGTTCCATCCGGGATCCCTGGGGGGTACGCGCAATCCGCTCCAGCGCGACACTGGCTGCAAAGTTTTGCCCCGTGGCCAAGGCAGCATTGAGGGCCGATTGACTGGCGAGTAGGTCGGATCCATCTATCATTACGAGCACCTGTGCTCCAAGGTTACGCTCGATGGCTGTGCTGAAACCGGGGGGAATTATAACTCCTGCCCGAGCCTGTCCATTATCGATCAGCTTGCGAGCTTCAGCTTCGCTGTCGGCATAGGCGGTAACATCGAAGTAGCCACTGTTCACCATCGCATTCAGATAGGCTGCCGACCGGCGGTCCTTGCTCAGGTCGACCACCACAAGGGACTGGTGGTCAACCTGAACCTCGACCGCGTAGCCGAACAGGAAAAGCATGAGAACCGGCAACATGAGCTGGATTAACAGCGTGCGCCTGTCCCGCAGCACCTGCGCGAGTTCCTTTTGCATGATCGCAATGAGTCGCTTCACCATAGTATTGATCCGTCGTTGCTATCCTGAACGCCTGGCGCCATCAATGCTCCATGGAAGTTGCAGATCCAGTTGGTCTCACATGCCATACAGGAACTGGCCTGGAGAGTAAGCCAAACTGTGACGAAGTCACTGCAGCACCAGTGGCAAATACTGACGCGGTGGCAGAATCAGCTGTTGCCACTGCGTGTCGACCTGGAGCGGCTGGTTGTAATAGCTGGCATAGTCTGCACCCACATTGGGCTGCGGACCGTTCAGGAAGTAGAACACGGTTCGGAATGTAAAGCTCAGGTTCGGCATATCCACCCGGACCCCCGAATCACCGAAGTGCATCTTGTCACCGGAATCTTGGTTGTCGATGGCAGAACTGTCAAGATAGTAGTTGATCGGGGCGCCGCCTAACTCGCTAACGTCAAACACATGCACAAACGTTCCCGTGCTATGGCTGATCTGATTCCAGGTGCTCAAAGGCAATTCGGGTACAGCATCCGGCGAACCGTCGACTAAGACGCCACCCGGCACAGCCTGGTTATAATAGAGGGCTCCTGTCGCGGCAGAGTTGAGATCAACAGAGAAGCGCAGCCAGTCAGGCGCGACGACGGACGGAATCGTGAGCGGGATCTCAGAAGACGCCATCCATCCATAAGCTATGATGCGCCCCTCGCGCAGGATGACGCGCACCGGTCCATCTTTGACCAGTCCGTCCGGCGTATCCGGGGCCAGGTTCTCATTCAAACAGAGCAACGCCCGACAGAAACGGTATTTAGGTGCGCGGTCAAGGATGTCGACGCCACTCGAGCCAAGAGCGAGGTAGTCTAGCCATGGCCGCGGACTTTCAAAGCCCAGCGTGTAGTTGCTCCCCATGATCCGGTGCTCTGCCGCATTCCAGCTTACGTAGTCCGGAGTGCCCCCTGGAGGCGCAGAGCCAGTTCGCACAACGTAGGCCCAGCCCTGAGCTCCGGAATGTGTTGGATCGCTGACTTTGGCCTCGTACCAAGAGAGCGCAAGGCTCCCGTCGCCGATTGCCGGCGCGCGTCCTCCCGATAACTCACCGAGGTCCCTCGCCATGAAAACGATCTGGTCATTGGCATCGAGTAAGCCGTCTTCTAATTCCACATACTTGTCCCCCAGATCGATCTCATCTACCTGGGCGGGGAGCCGCACCCATTGGTTTGCATCGAAAGCGTAAACGTGCAATTGCGTCACCGGGACACCCAGGAACGCGGGCAACTCGCTGCCCAGGATCACCACGGGCTCCTGGGTCCTGACGATAGTACTCAAGCCAGACACGCTGGCTGCGGCGTTCGACGCCAACAATAACGCCAAGACAACGGTCACGAGGACCAATCGATGGTAGAGAGCTCTATGCTTCATGTTTGCCTCCAATTAGGATTTCTGCCGTTCCGCAGCAGAAAAGCCCAGATTGTGTCGACTCGATGCGCTGTGACAGGTCGAAGACCGTGGTGGCGCAGATGCGGGTCACTGCGTTGCAAACCGGCCATCCAGTTCTGCTCGGATTGCTGCCACCAGGCCCCGGTTGAGCGGATAGCGCATCATTAAGGCGGCAGCAGCAAACAACGCAAGCGCGGGCAGGAGGCTGTAGATCAACCCGATACGCTGGATTGTGAGCGCTGGTTGCTGCACGGTGCCCGGCACAAGTCCAGCGAACCAGTCAAGCAGGAAGCCAGCCGTTAGCGCGGCGAGTGCGGTGGCGAGCTTTTGTCCGAAGAAGAAGAGCCCGAAGAACACGCCTTCTCGGCGCTGACCGGTCATTAGTTCATCCTGGTCTATCGTGTCAGCGACCATGGACGTTGGGATGAACCAGAGTACGCTGCTCACAAGCCCTGCCAGACTATGCCCGACCGTGAGCGCGGTTACATTACCGGTACCCAGCATATTCCCTTCGCCGAGAAGCACACTGGCGCCAAGCATAAGTAGACCGGTGAGAATCGCCGAAGCAACATAGAGCCGCTGTTTTTCGATCGAGAACCTTTTGTTGAGTATGAACCAGCTTAGGACCCCTGCCAGGCTACCCAGGTAGAGCGCCACCTGCAGGCTGCTCAGTGCGCGGCTGTCCGTGACTCCGGCGTAGTAGGTGACGAAATGAATCATCAACACCCCGTTTACAACCACGGCGAAGAAGAACAGCGAGGCTGACAGGAATATGGGTCGGAAGGCGCCCAAGCGCAGGATCTGTCGAAAGCTGGTCAGAAAACCCATCGGCATCGTTCGGGCGTCATTTCTGGGGCTAGCTGCCGACCGCCAGGGCAGAGTAGCGACGTACGCAATCAGCGCGACGGCTGTAACAGCGACTCCTGCAGCCAGCCCCATGTCCGAGTAGGCGCTGGGGTTGAGCTTTGGATCGAGGCCAGAACCAGTGCTCGGAAAGAACAAAACGAACGACAACCCAGCGGTCAGTAGCGTTCCAAGCAGTGCGAGGCCGCCGCGTATGGCTGTAACCTGTGTGCGACCCTCATAGTCTTGACTGAGTTCTGCACCCAACGCAAAGTAGGGTACGCCGAATACCGACGCGGTGATGCGTACCAAGCTGCCTGTGATGAGCAGCCAGACAAGAAGGGCAGCTTCTGACAGATTCGGAGGTGGGCTGAAGAAGCTCCATAGACTGATACCCATGCATAGTCCGCCAGCAAGCATAAAGCTGTGGCGACGTCCCAGGCGTAACCGGGAGTTATCGGAGATGTGCCCCAGATAAGGGGCAAGAAATGCATCGGCCATGAGCCCAATCGAGGTCGCAATCCCCACCAACGCTCCCGGCAGTCCTATCACCGAAGTATAGAAGAACAAAGTGAAGAGGTTGAATAGTACGGACTTGATGGCAGTCGCGATATCACCGACGCCGTAAAGCAACTTAGTGGTCGTGGAAGCCTGACGTCGTGCCGGTGCGGTCAAACTGTAATTCGGATAATTCGTTGTCATCAATCACCTGTTCAGGAAATTGTCTCAATCTGCCTTGCTGCAAACACGTTCTCTTACCCTAGCTCGGGGGCCTCGACCGCACGTCTGGACTTCGCTGGCTCCGGTTATCACGCAGCAACCTCGCTGTCGAAATGCTCCGCTGATCGACACCTCAACTGTGATTACTCGGCACGCTAATGTGATACGAGCGGCAGGTACACCGACGTTGGGACAATACAGCTACCCACCGGCGGCTTGCCTGCAAGCCGATCGGCCGCCCACTGAAGGGCTTCAGGCATGGCATATATGGGTGCGTTATGTCTGCCATCCGGGTAGATGCTGAGTTTTGTGGGTGTCTCGTGATGGCACAACCGGATACTCAGCCACTCGCTCGCCTTCACAGGCACCGTTGTATCCGCACCGCCGTGGATGACAAGAACAGGGACGTCGCTATGATAGTTCCCTGGTGTATTCATTTCCAGATAGGTGTTCCACGGTTCAAGTTTTTCCCATTCGTCTTGTGCCACGGACTGTAATAGCAGGTTGGGGAAAACGTTCGAGGGTCGCCATCCAAACCATGCGACCAGGGGCACAATGCACTCCTGTTCGACGCGCAGTGGCAACTCCGACACGTATGGCTCCTTCATCCACGACGCGAGGTCCGCAGCTGCCCCGTAATACTCTGATTGTGCATACATGGCCAGAGCTACGGGTGCGGCAAGCGTTGAAAGGTAGCTATCGGCCATTTCCTTGGCCAGGAGATGCATTTCTGAACCCGGAGCGAAGGCGATAGTGCCTAGGATATTCAGCTCTGGCGCGTGTGCGGGCCATATCTGGTGGGCGAAGAGAGCCGCCTGTCCCCCCTGGGAGTGGCCCTCCAGGATGATCCGGTTGCTGGCGCTTTGGGCCACGTCGTGCTCGCTGTCGCAGAAGCGCAGCGCGGCTCTGGCTGCATCTAGCAGGTTTTGGCCGGCTACCGCACCCACCCCATATGGGTGCAGGCCAGGTGTACCAAGCCCCTGATAGTCTGAAGCAGACACAACGTAGCCTTGAGCGACCCAGGGCAGCAACAAGATGGGCGGTGACGAGTTGCGCGATGGCGCACACGAATCAGCCAAGCCACTCGTCGGATGGCCGGCTGCAACGATCGGGAAGCCTCCTGCCGGCACGATTCCAACCGGCACAACGATCAAACCCGACACGGTGTGATACTGGCCCAAGGTATCTTGACTGACATATAGAATGCGATATATTGCCGCGCCATAGGGACTGGAGGACAAGCCAACCATGGTTGCAACTTGCTCGCGAGTCATGCTTAGTACGTGCTCTGCGCGCACAATCTCCCCTAAGCGCTCCGCTGTGACGTCGCCTAACTCCGGTGGAACGTAAAAGTCAGCGTAGGTTTCACCGGACCACTTGCAACGATCCCCAGACGGAGGCTCGAGAGGAGCAGCAGAGATAGGGTGCCAGGCAAGCAGCAAGAGACAAAATACCGCAAGCACGGTCGCAACAAACGACGTCATATGCGTTAGGAATGAGGAGTTGAATTCTCTTCTCATGCGGGTCCTTCCATCGCTCTTATGGCTTCAGTGCTGACGCGAGCAGGTAGTAATGCAGTCCAGCCGCTGCGACTCTCTGACGGAAAGATATCCCCAGAGCGGCACCCCGGCTCATCTCTTTCGCGTGCACTTTTTGTTGTCTGAACCTCCTGGCATTGGCCAGAAAGCGACGCCAACACTCGGTTGTGGCATCTAGCACCTGAACTTCATCGAAGCCAATGTCGCGGTAGGTCGCCACATATTGATCGAGATCTGCGACATAGTTGTGCATTGGCGTCCGGAAGTTCACCCTTGCCGCCCAGGAATAAGTCAGAATGTCCGACAGGACGACGTGACCTCCTGGTTTTAGAACTCGAAATGCTTCCGCGAGAAATGACGCTCGAGTGTTGAAATGGAATGCTGCCTCAACGCAAATCATGTTATCGATACTCTGATCGGGAAACGCAAGCTGCGTAGCATCCATCATTGTGAACGTGCAGCCTGGAGCGTTCATTTGACTACGCTGGAGCTGCTGCCTGGAGATATTAATGCCGATCACCTGGCTTGGTTGGTAGTAGTGCAGCAGATGTCGCGTGGTCGCCCCCATGCCGCATGCTACATCGACAATCAGCCCCTCGCGACGCGGCACGTAGCTCATCAGTTTATCGACGAGATTCTCACAGGCTTCCCTTTGATCTCGCGTATGTTCCTGCCAATAGCCGAAGTTATAGAAATCGCTGTACCCATACAATTCCTGCGTCCAGGGGTGCAGCATCTTGCGTTCGTACCGATCATCGATAATTGATTGTCCCATGATCCCTCACTGAGTCCAAGAGATCTGGATCAAGTCGATTTCGCCCGGCCTGCTTGCGGTAGAATCGACCTGCAGATAGGCAACTAGCCGCGTCCCGTCGGAGCTCAAACTTATGTCGGAGGCAATGACCCGCGCTTGTCGGTAGTGGGGAGATGAGGGGTCGTTGAAACCGGTAAGCTTGACCTGGTTATCGCCATTGACGTCCATGAGCCACAAGTCTGTCTTCACGTTCAACTGATTGAGCGGCACGTTCTCAATGGCGCCCATACTCGATATCCAGACGATATGCTGGCCGTCGGGAAACAGGTGGCCGTGCTCGTCCCAAGCCTTCACTGCGCTGGAAGTCAGCGGCATTACGGCGCCGCTAGCCAGATCCAGCCGGTAAAGATCAAAGTCGTTCGCATTGCCCCGACGAGGCATGGCCGTAAACAAGAGCCCCTGGTCGTCCCAAGTAAACTCATGTGTTTCGTACCATTGGAAATCTCCAGGCACCAGACTTCGTGGATGGCGAAGTGCGGGAGTGCCCCCTTCAATAACGAAGTCTGCTATCATTATGTCCCAGGTCCCCAAAGGCAGTAAGTCAGTACTCGTCATCCGAGCCCAGACCACCTGATCACCGGTACGGGAAAAGTGAGGGTGCAGGATGCCAAGCCCATCACTGCTGCTAGTCATCTGCCATGCCTGTCTTCCGTCCGAGGTTATCAACCAAAGAGTACTGCCGAAACCAGCACCGGGATTGGTATAGATCCGATAGGCCTCCGTATTCTCCAGAGGCCCTGTGATACTGTCATCGAGGGCCTGGAGCAGGATGTACTTGCCAGAAGGATGCCAGGCCGGATTGCCTTTGTGGCGCTGTGGAACCTCCTTATTGGCACAGGTCAGGCATTTCTGTGCGGAACCATCTGCTCGCATGGTCCAGACATCAAAGTAGCCGGACCTGCTTAACTTGTCATAGGCGATAAGTTCGCTTTTCGGCAGCCAGTCCACACGTCCGCCGACATCGGTAACCAGGGGCGTAATGCTCTCGACGACAGGCCTGCCTTGGATGGGAGGACTCTTGGCCGGCAGCTCGGTAGCCGAGATGGTAGGAACGTGTGGCACTGTCGCTGCACTACGCGATGTGGGGGTTGGACTGATAGTTTTGGCTGGTCTGGATGAAACCCGGCACCCTGCAACAAAGATAGAGAGAGCACAGATCAGCAGGATGGAGCCAATGCGAGGCCGGGGACCGGGATGGTTGTTTGAAGCGCGGCTACGCGTGCCTGGCAGCCTGAGGGAGCGGCAGGCACCTTTCAGAGCAAAAAACCGGCTAGAATGCACGTCCAAACTCCTAACCTACCAGGACCTGCGTGCGCTGGTATCCGAACCGGTCACAGTAGATAGCCAGCCTTTTGAGAACACGCTGCTCCCTCGCGATTACTTCTGGAAGCAGAGAGGTAGACCGAGAGCGAATGTAGCTGGCATAATCGCCCGACGAGGACGGTTGTGCCTGAAGAAATGATAGCAGGTTCCCGATCGTGACATCAGGCGCCTCGCACAAATCCTCATACCTTATGACTGCATATTCCTCAGGAGAGAGAACATCAATGTTACGAAGGTAATAGCTCGCGACTTTCGTAACGTGTCTCATCGTAGTAGCTAAACCGATGCCAAAGCGTTTCCCGCTCAGCAGCCTTA
This sequence comes from uncultured Anaerolineales bacterium, assembly GCA_964614645.1. Taxonomy (GTDB): domain Bacteria; phylum Chloroflexota; class Anaerolineae; order CG2-30-64-16; family CG2-30-64-16; genus MWBF01. Next base: position 886 of record CAZTMA010000014.1, on the reverse strand, counting down.
TCACCGCCAGTTGGATCGGTCTGTTGAATATCTGCTCGTACCACGGATCGATAAGTGCTACATAGCCGTTTTTCTCAGCAAAGAGTGAACGCAGCGCTTTGAGTTGGGAACTGATCACACACACTGGATGACGATGGATAAAGACGAAGCGTGCAGCGGGAAAGAGCTGTTTCACGCGAACGAAGCCCAGAGCATCCCAGGGATTCTTGAGCAGGAGCGGGCGCTCAGGAACGGTAATGAGTTGAACTTTTCTGAACAACTCAACCAGAGGCGTTACTGTTTCGCGCCGTACCTGGGGCCGTGGTCCGGAGGCTTTCAGCCTGAACCCATACTCCTCTGGAAGCTCAGGCGTAACCCGCACCCCGTCAATGAGCCGGTCAGTCAGGCCTGCAGCAGCAAAACGCCGATGCAGCGATTCCTTGGCAAGCAGCTCCTTACCTTGAAAGTGATTGTATAGAAGTTCATGGTAGTGAATCAGGTGGTAGGCAGTAACCACATTGAAACACTTGGAGGCGTCCAGAAGCTGGTAGAGCAAGGTTGTACCAGATCTGTGGTCTCCAATGATGAAAATCGGATCGACCTTCACTTCTGCCAGCCGATCCATGTACGGTTCGTCCCGCCCTCGTATCTGGTCCGTTGATACGGAGGCTCTCCCTCCCGTGCACATTCCTGATTCCCCCTGCAGCTACTTTAGTAGTTCCCGGATGTCAATCAAGCCCATCCGCGCGAGATGCAACCGTCGCTCAAATCTCTCCATCAGCGCTGCGATATCCGTTGCTCTCCAAGAGGGCAAACCACTCGAATCGCCCGCCAGGATTTCGCTGAGCTCTTGTTGCCTGCTGGCAGCTTCGCTTAAGTCACCCGACAGAAGGGCCTCGTTGAGGCC
>CAZTMA010000013.1:23436-54128 GCA_964614645.1 uncultured Anaerolineales bacterium | reverse complement strand
AGTTCATGTGGCAGATTTTCGCCAGCAGGATGTCGTCGATGAGCTGGTCCCAGTCATCGCGCATGACGTCCTGCTGCTCGAAGCCCATCGTGTTGGCGCCGCGCAGGCGGATCTCGCGGCCATTAAGATAAAGTCGCCCCGCGTCGCCCGCGTCCTCGGCCATAGTGAACGACCGCATCCCGAACTGCCGCGCCTGCACATCGAGCGTCTGCCCTTGCTCGTCCAGCAGGCGGACCTGCAGCTGATAAAGCCACGGCGTTGCCAGATCCCAGGTGCGCACGTTTGGTATCTCGAAGGGCAGGCGATAGTAGTTGACCGTCGGCCCGGCCGGCCCGCCCAGCTCATACGCGACACCCGTGAAGACGGTTTCCTCGAAGTTCTGCCCGTACAGCGACAGTTCGATGCCGACCGGCCGGCGCAGCAACCCGCAGTTGTAGACTTCGATCCACGCCTCCGCAGCCTGCCCCGCGGGGATGGGCCGCACGAAGACATCGTGGATGTGCAGCGCGGGTCGCGCCTCCACGGTCACGGCCTGGTAGATGCCCATGCCGGGCGGGCAGTGATGCCAGCCGACCGCGGGGTCGTCGTAGCCGGGACCGGTCGCCGCGTAGATCTTGTCGCCCTCGTACAGGTGGCCGTCCTCGCCCCAGGAGTCGTTGCCCATGCAGATGGCGTCGTTTTCCACCTGCACGCGCAGCTCGTTCTGCCCCTCCTGCACGACGCGCGTCGCATCGAACTCGAATGCGGCGAAGAATCCCTCGTGCGAGCCGAGATACGTGCCGTTTACGAAGACATGCGCCCGGTAATCCACGCCATTGAAGCAGACGAAGACGCGCCCGCGTGCCAGCATCGCGTCTGTCACCTCGAAGTCGGTGCGGTAAACGCTTGTCGCCCGGCCAAGCGGCGCGCCGTAGTGCGGGATCTGCACGCGCTCCCAGGGAGAGGGAAGGTCGGCTGGGCTGCCGTCTGCGGGCGGAGGTGCGCTCTCGATGCGCCAGTCGAACTCCGTCAGCGGGATGGTGATGCGCGTGGCATCCGGCGCGGGGGCCAGGTTCTGCAGGTAGGGCGCGTAATACGCGCGCTGTGCGGCCAGCTCGGCAGCAAGCTGCTCCGCCGTGTCGAACGGGGGCCGCGGGGTGAACGCAGCCGCGGGGTCGTGTTCTGCGGGCAGGACCCGGTTGGGCAGGTCAGGCGGGAGCGTCGCCACCAGTTCGACGCGGCGGTGGCTGACGGGCTGGGGCTGGCTCGCGGTGTCGCTGGCGGCGATGTCGGCAAAGATATCGCGGCGCGGGGCCGCTTGCGGTTGCGTGGTCATGCGTCCTCCTCGCCATCCGCGTGGCCGGTCGCGTGCAGCCGGTCGCGCAGGCGGCGCGCGGCGTCGTAGTCTGCAGCAAAGATGATGCGCGAGAAGCCCGTCCGGATGCGCTCGCGACAGCGGCTGTCCAGGGGCTTGGTCCACTGTATGATGGGCATGCGCGCGGCCTCGCAGGTCTCGTACATGCTGTGCAGGTCGTAGAACTCGCCCTGGTAGGGATTGATCCCGCGCAGCCCGGGGATACTGAGCACATCTCGCCACCACGCGGCCCGGCCGCAGAAGTGCATCCACCCGCCGTAGGGCGCTAGCAGCCGCTCATCGCATGCGCGTACCAGCCCGCGGTAGTGGCGTGGGCTCATGCAGATGCTGGAGTCGTTGCGCACACACAGCCCGCCGAGCATCTGCCAAGTGCCATCATGCTCGTCCAGCGGGCAGCCGTCGATGCGGCGGTGTTCGCGGACCACCGCCAGCGTGACATCCACCACCTGCTCCATCAGCCGGACCACCTGTTCCGGCGCTTCGTACAGCGCGGCGAAGATGCTCGATCCCCAGATGATGCTGGCGTTGTCGAACGGCCCCTGGATATCGAGCATCTGGGAGCCGACCGCACGGGATAGCTTCGGGTAGGGGCGGAGGGCTTCGCGATAGTAAGCCACGGTGTCAAGCGCCCGGCTGAGCAGCGGCAGGCTGCGGTATGCGCCGTCCGAAATGGCCGGCGGCCCTTCCGCCAGGATCTCCGCCAGCTTTTCCGGCGTGACCTTCAGCCCGATAGGCAGCGAGTCATCGAACGTGACGGTCGGGCAGCCGAAGATCGACGCGATGATGCCCGTGCCGTAGTTCGCACGGATGCCGTACGTGCGATCATCCCCGAGCTTCGCGCCCAGGTAGACATCGTGAAGCTGGCCGAGCAGCATCTTGGCCGGGTCGTCGTAGATTTCCTGGAACGTATAGTGCGGCCACTCCTCCTCCGGGAGACTGTAGAGGATGGCCGTCGGCACGTGCTCGACCGGTTCGTACGCAAAGGCACGGCGGTGCAGTTCCCGCGTGCGCTCGACATGGTCGAGGTCTATCAGAGCTTCGAGACGCTCCAGGTAAGGGGTGATATCGGGTGAAGCCAAGGTTCCTCCCTGTTTAAACATGCTGCCCCATGCGCAGCACCTCGAAGATGCGGCTGCGCGTCATCTGCAGGAGCAGCAGCGATTCGGCCAGCAGCAGCGCGACGGCCACGGCCAGCGCCATCGTATCGGTGCGCGCCCAGTCGATGACCGGCGTAAATGGCGGCACGGGCGCCCCGGTCTGCGGCACGCCGGTCGCGCCGAGCCGGTAGAACGGCACGTAAAGAATCGCGCCCGCGATGCCGCAGACGATGCCCATCGCCAGCCCGTACACGACGGAGGCGATTTCCTCCAGGACAACCATGTTGAGGATCCTGCTGCGCGGCACGCCGAGCGCACCGAGCACCGCGTGGACCATCGTTCGCTCGCGCAGCATGAAGGTGCTGTGGACAAGCAGGTCGGCCACCGACAGCACCGCGCCCGCGAGGAAGCAGATGGACAGCAAGCCGAAGATGCCTGTGCGTTCGAGGTTCTGGCTCTCGTCGGTCAGCTCGCGGGTCAGGTCCTGGTCGGTGTGAATCTTGATGCCCATGCGCCGCACATCATCCAGCACCTCCGCGGTGTCCGCACCCGGCGCGACCCGCAGCCACACCCGGTACGGCAGCACGTCCCACGCGTTCAGGTCGAGATAATCCAGGTTGCCGACGACGACGGGCGCGTCCGACGGGTACATCGTCGGGAAGTGCTCGAAGAAGCCGGCCACGCGCAGGTCGAGCCGCAGGCGCATGTCGCGGACGGGCGTGATGTTCAGCGAGAACGGGTCGCCGATGCCCAGGCCCAACTCCGCGGCGAGGGACTCGGGCAGCAGGATGCCCTCGCTGGCTGTGCCGAGCCGGTTCATCAGCGTACCCACCGATTCCGCGGCATAGTCACGGCGGAAGTAGGCGACTCGGGGGAAGTCGATGCGTTCGAGCGCCACGTAACGTACGGGCAGCATTCCGGGCCGGCCGTTGATGCTGGCCTCGAACTCCGCAAGGCGTGTCGCGGCTACCACACCCTCGATCTCGCGGTAGCTGTCATTGGGCAGCAGCGGGATTTCCTCGTCCGGTTCTTCGGCCACGCCGAACCCGGACAGGCCCGTCTCGGCTCCGCCGACGCGGAAGGTCAGATCCGCGCCGTGCCGATGCTGCAGCGCCTCGACGAGCCAGAGGTCTGCGCTCTTCGCGACGGACGCATAGAACGCGCCGAGCGCAAGGCACAGGATGAGGCGATAGGTCGGCGCGCGGTACTGGCCGCCCGCGCGCGCGAGGTTGGTGCTGGCAAGGTAGCCCGCAACACCCGGCCACAGGCGGCCCAGCCGGTCGATCGGGTGCACGAGCAGCAGGAAGAACTCGGTCGCGACCAGCGGGGCCACGAAGATGAACAGCGTCGGGGCAAGCAGCAGCAGCGGGTCATTGCGCGGGTCGGTGATGGAGAGGCTGGCGAGCGTGAGGTCGCCGCGGAGGCTCAACTGCTGGTAGGCATAGTACGCGACGAACGCCAACCCGCCGGTCAGGGCCAGCCGTGCGCCGGTCATCAGGATCGAAGGCCGCGCGCGCTTCTGTGCATGGGTGATGATGCTGTAGCGGCTGACGCGGAAGGTCGCGAACAGGCGGATGACGATGCTCACTGCAACCATGGCAGCCATGGGCCGCCAGTCGAGCTGATAGAGGCTGACGTCGAGCGGCTCCGCAGGGCCAAAGGAGAGGAACCCGCGCGAAAATCCCAACAGGTAGGCCAGGAGCAGCGCCAGGGCCAGGCCCCCTGGCAGCGCCAGCACCGCAATGAGCAGCGATTCGAGCGCGGCGATGCCGAGCATCTGTATGCGCGTCGCGCCCCGGCTGACCATGATCGCCATCTCCGACTGCTGGAAGTTGGTCTGCGTGGCCGAGAGGGACGACAGGAAGGAGACCATGATGAGCAGGACGGGCAGGCTGAAGCTGTACATGGTCAGGGTCAGGCTGGTCTTGCGCCTCTGTGCGCGCGTGAGGTCCTCGCGCGGGTCCAGATCCATGACCCCGCCGGGCAGCCGCCGGCCGATCTCGTACTCCACCTCGCCCAAGCCGTCCACGTACCGATCCACCCGGTCCAGGTTCATCACTTTGTCATCGAACACAAAGTACCAGAATTCCTGCGTGCTCTGGCCGACGACTCTCGGCGCGACGAGTGCGTTGTACTGGTCCGCAGTCACCAGGAACGTGCCGTCGAAGTGCGTCTCGGGCGGCCGGTACCAGATGTGCTCGCCCTCAGCGGCCGGTGCCGCCTGCCACACGCCCGCGACGATGACCGGAATGCCCTGGCCGGCGGCGTACAGGTCGCCCAGCTCGAAGCGGTCACCGACGTCTGCGCCGAGCCTGGCCGCGAAACTGGCCTCTAACCAGACGTTGAGCTGGGCCGGGTCGGTGAGTTGACCGAACGCCGCGCCCCGGACCCCGCCCATGTGCGGCTCGATGTCGAGTACGTGCACGACGCGGACGCCCGCGAGGTAGTCCGGCAGCCCCTCGCCCGCCTCCGCAATGGGCGCCAGCCGGTACATGGGGCTCTGCACCTCGACGTACGTCGAGCGGACCGGCAGCCTGACCGCGGCGGCGAGGAAGCCGCGCAGCCAGTCGCGCGTCGCGGCGGCCTCGCGCAGACCCATCGGCACGGCCGCGCTGGGCGCCGCGCTGATGCGCACGGAGAAGATCGGCCAGCCCTTCGTGAGCTGCCGCTTGTCCACCTCGCGCTGCGTGATGCGCTGGCTCACCGCGCTGGCGAAGACCGGGATGCCGGCGGTGAAGCCGAGAATGAGCGCGGTCGTCAGGACCAGGAGCAACGACAGGCCGGGCCGGCTTTTTAGCCGCTTAAGAACGAGCGGGATGGACCCCAAAAACCACATCAGCAATGACTCATCTACATGAACTCGAACGTAATTTCAGGCTGCCGGTCCTTGTTTTCAAACCGCAGCTCCAGGCTCGCGCACACATCGCCCGGCGTCCAGGACAGGACAACCAGGTTCGCGCCCGCTTCGAAATCGATATCGGTAAAGACTGCATCGCTCGGCCTGGCGTCCACGGCGACATCCCGCGGGCCGAGGTCCTGGCAGCCATGATATGCTGCGTTGACCCAGAGTGCAACCGTCCCGTGACCACGGACTGCAAGTGTGGTCTGCAGATCCGGATTGGGCAGACCGCCCACGGTCTCGGCCAGCTTGCGCGGGGCAGAGCTGTGCACCTCCAGGCCCAGCGTAACAACGGTTGCACCCTCCAACGCGTCGGCTGGCAACCGGCCCGCGGGCGTGGCGACGGAAGTCCAGCCGGCCCAGTTTCGGAATGTCATGTTGTCGCTGCAGTACTCGACGCGGCGCTGGCTGAGTTCCAGCAACTCCCCGAAGGCCGCGGGAGAGAGGTCACCGGCCACACGCAGCGTAAGGGGATAGCCGTCGCTGCGCCTGCCCGCGGTGGGTGTGTGTGCACCCGCCAGGATATCGGTGCCTGTTCGCTCTCCGAGGTTCCACCGCAGCAGGCCCATCAACCGGCGATACTGGGGCTTCTCCGGCAGACTGCGCACCTGGCAGATGAGCACCTGCCCCGCACCTGCGGGCAGCGCCAGCAGCCCGGCACCTGTGCGCGGCCGGGGTGCATCGAAATAGGCGCTTATTGCGGGCATCCGGTTGATCTCGGAGGCCTGCTCGTCACCGTACAGGACGTCCAGGCCGGACTCGACGGCGTTCTCCAGGAGGTTCACGCCGCGGTCCGCCACGACCAGCCGCTCGACAACGACCTCTTTGCTGCGCTGGCTGCGATAGGACCAGTTCTCCAGCCAGCAGGTATCCTCGTTGCTTATGCCGTCGAGCAGGGGGTCGTCTATGGCTCGCACGAGCTGGTAGACGGGATGCTCCGGGGTGAATAGCTCGATGGTCGCACCTGTCACTTCTGACCAGTACCCGACGGTCTCGGGCGTTAGCTCACTGACCACCACTGTTGCTCCGTGTTCGATCCGGGCGCGCCAATCTGCCGCAGGGATTTCCGGGACGCGATCGCCGGCCAGGAACGTAATATCCACGGCCTCAGGACTGTCTGGCAGTCCCGCGAGATAACGCAGCGCATTCCGCAGAAGCCGGTCTGCGACCGGCAGCACTTCGAGCCGGTCGGCCAGACGCAACTGGCATGCGATGACCGTACCCGCACCGATCTGCGCCTCGATCAACGGCGTCCACTGCAGCCCGCCCGTGCCGAAGTCGCCGCCGCTCGAATCCACGAGCGGGCGGACGAGGTGTTCGCTGACCGGCTTGACGTAGGGATACAGCGTCGCCCATGAGTCGGAGGAAGGGACACCGAAAGGATCATCGCTAAAGAAACGCAGATCGTCGCGCGCGATGCCTGCCAGTATCGGATGGTGCGGGGCGCGGATGTGGGCCATCTCGGTCGGCATCCGTGCAAGCTCGAGGCCAGGGAAGAGGCTGTGAGCCTGCTCCAGCACCAGCATGAGGCCCCCGCGCTGGGCATATGCATGCAGATACTGGTTGACCGTGCTGCCAGGCTGCACGCTGTCCTCCGCGACGATGAGCACAGAAATCGCCGCCGGGTCGAGGGGCGGGAGCGCATTATCCCAGGAAAGCCGCATGGCGCTAATACCGTGAGCTGCCAGCCAGTCCACCATGCGGGTGATGCCGGGGCCAGCGCCCAACACGCCGACGGACGGAAGGTCCAGTGGAGTCGTTCGGATGGCCGCCGCCGTCACCCGGATGGGCCGTGTGACCTCGTCGGCGCCCTCTGGGCATACGAAGCGCGTGATGATTCGTACGTCGGCGGTGCGCTCTCCATCCGTGGGGAGCGCCAACTCGTCCAGCGGGACAAGCCAGGTTCCGTGTCCGGTCTCCCCTGGCGCAACCGCGAGCGGGGCTTCTTCCGCCCACGCCACGCGACCCTCCTGCTCGAGGCTGACCCGCACCGTGCCGCTCACGGGAACGGGCAGGTCATTGACCAGCGCAACATGATGCGCCGCGCCGCGGTCCGCATAGAACTGCGTGCGTTCCTGATGCACGACCAGTGCCAGCGGTCGCTGAGCATACCGGATGATCTCGAAGCTGGGGCCGGGCCGATAACCACTGCCTGTCTCCCACCAGGCGTATTCGCTCTCGTAGGGCCGATGGGAAAGTGGCTTCGCATAGGGCGACGAGGGGTCCGGCCACTCGAATCTGCGCGCCTCTGCGGGCCGGAAGTTGTCGAGGCCGGAGGTGTTCCAGATGAACAAGCAGCTCACTTCGTTTGCACGGCCCAACTCGATGATGCGCGCAGCATCCGCGGCCAGGGACCGGGACATAGTGGCATAGTCCGCGTAGACCTCGTCGCCCGCCCACAGCAGTGCGACGTAGGGTGAGCCATAGTGCCAGCGGCCCATCTCGCCGGCATGCAGAGGGCGGCTGCGATCCCACCAGCCGAGCCCGTGACAGGCGGGGCCGTAGTGGCGGGAGATGATGTCCTGCTGGGCTTCGTTCCAGATGGCGCTGTCGCCCTCGTGATAGGCGGGCCGCGTCGGGTCCAGCGTGTTGAACAGCCTGCGCAGCCGGGGCAGTTCCTCTTTTGCTGCGGGCATGGTTCTTAACGCCCAGCGCATTTCGTTTTCGACGCTCCAAATGACAAGCGATGGGTGGTTTTTGTCACGGCGCACCATGCGCCGAACGTGCTCCGCCGCACGCGGCCACAGGTCGGGGGTGTCCAACGCGCCTTCGAACGAGCCATAGAGTGCAGTCTCCTGGCAGACCAGGATACCCATCTCGTCGGCAATATCCAGATAGTATTCAGGGTGCGGGAAGGTGTGCATGCGGACGTAGTTCATGTTGCCGTCGCGCAACTGGCTGTACCACTGGCGCACGTACTCCGGCCGCAGCCAGTGGCTATGCGCCTTGTGGCACCATTCGCCATACCAGCGCTGCGGTCTCCCGTTGAGCAGGATACGATGGCCTTCGATCGTCACCTCGCGGAACCCGAACCGCGTGAGCAGCCTGTCAGCCGGGCCATCCTTACTCGCTAGATCCAGCGCAAAGTGGTACAGATGCGGGTCCTCCGGAAACCAGGGCCGGTAATCGGGCCAATCCGCACTTACGTGCACCCGCCGGCTCTCCCCGGCGGCCAGGCGCAGGTCGAAAGATGGCAACGCCAGCGCAACCCGGTTGCCTTCCAGTACCGCAGGTTCCAGCCTGCCGCAGAATGGCGATGCGCCAGCATTAGTGACTTCGCAGGTCGCGGTGATGCGTCCTTCCCGCACCGACGTGACGATGGTCACGTCCGCGATGTGCACCGCGGGCCGCCATTCCAGCCAGACATCCTGCCATATGCCCGCCTGCCGCTGCGCAATACAGCAGCCCCACGGCACGTCCACCAGCTTGAGCTCGCCGGTCTGCGGATGGGCAAAGGTCTTGAACTCGGTGAGAAGGACTGCGAGCTCATTACGACCCGGCCTGAGCGCAGCAGTGACGTCAATCTCGTCGCCGATGAACATGTCGCGCTGTTCGGCCACCGGTTGCCCATTGACGAAGATGAACGCGGCCGGGATGGCGGCTTCGACGCAGAGAATGGCGCGGCAGGCATCGGTGCCTGCGGGCGCGTCGAAGGCAGTGCGCACCCATGCGCTGCGACCTGTGCGCCATGTCTCAGGATAGCCATGGTCGGTGAAGAAGCCGGGCACGAGATATGCCGCCTCGGTCCAGCCTGCCGAGGGCGGCGCACCAGGGCCGAGCGGCGTTGCCAGGTCAGGGTGCTCTACCGGCAGGATGTCCCACCAACCGTTCAGCCTCTGCCGGTGGCGCAGAGTGGGTGAATAGTCAGACACAGACGTGATCCTTGAGGCACCGGACGGCCAGTTTACCAAGGCAGATTCCGAACCGGTAGCCGTGATGCGAATCGTTGGGCGGGCTATTCCGCCGTCGCAATTGCTGCACACCGTGCGCGCAGCCGGTCGAGCGTGGCCCTGGCCTCATCGAGCGGCTGGCCGGGCATGTCGAACAGGAAGCGGGAATCGGGCCGGGCCATGTCGAGCATCCGGTTGACTCCTTCCTCGTCGGTCCACGCGACCATCAGCACGGTCTGGCCCGCGAAGGCCTCAATAGCCGGTCCGGGGCCTGGCTTCTGGAAGACCCGGTTCAGGCCGCGCAGGTTGGGAATCTTCTTGAAGCTGCCGTACTGGTGATCGGCGGTCGCGCAGCAATGGACGAACAGCCCGCCGTACCGCTCCGACAGCTCGACCAGGTTGGGCAGGCAAAACTCCTCGAACATGCGCACGGACATCGCGCCCGCCTCATCTTCGGAAAGCCACACGCCCAGTTCCGGCGGCGCCCAGGCCATCGGGCAGTGACACAAGTTGACCTCGCCGCACTCGGCCAGGAACCGGTCGAAGAAGTTGATGAGCAAATCCTGGCACTTGGCGACCAGCCGCTTGACTGCCTCGGGCTCGCGCTTGCACGCGACGAACATGTCTTCCTTGCGCCAGATGAGCGCGGCAATGTCGAACGCGCTCTGGATGTCGGGCACGCTGAGCGGGACCTCCGGCCCTACGCGCTCGCGGACCAGTCGCACCATCTCGAAGAATCGGTCGAGCGGGGGCGCGTCGAGCGACGGCACGGCCAGCGCATCCGCCTCCGCCGCGGTGGTCACGCGCGCGAGCGCGGCAGGCGGCGAATCTTCGTAGACGTGCACCTCACAGCCGAACGCGGCCGCGAAGATTTCCGTGCCCGTGTTGAGCGGGAAGTATGGCACGCTGTCGTCGTCCAGCGCCTCGTGATAGCGCACGCGATCCTCGTAACGCTCCAACAGCATGGGCAGCCACGCGGTGAGCGGCAATTCGGGCCGCGTGAAGTCGCCGTGCACCTGCATGGGGTTCTCTCGCGCTTCCGGGCTCATGAGGATCGCGTGGCCCGGAAACGGTCCGGCAAAGAGGTCGGCCAGCTTGCGGCGGTTGCGCAGGGTTTTGGCATCCATCAGTATGCTCCGAGCTCCAGCCCCTTTTGGATAAAATAGCGGTAGGTGTCGTAGTGGACCGTCTCCGGGATGGAGTGGTCGCTGTGCAGGACGTAGCCGTACTTCTGCTTGACCGTGGGAATCTTCGCCTCGAGTTCTGCGTCGATCTTCGCCCGGTCGTTGGTGTACAGGACGCGCACGTCGATGCCGCCCATGAACGAGAGGCAGTCGCCCCAGTCGCGGTACAGCTTGAGCAGGTCCATCCCCGCCTTGACCTCGATGACCTGCAAGCAGTCGATCCCTGCCTCGATCATGCCCGGCAGCAGCGGCTCGACATAGCCGCACGAGTGCATGATGACCGGCAGCCCGTGGCTCTTGGCGAAACCGATGCTGGCCTTGTGCGCGGGCTGGATGAGCGCCCGGTACATGCGCGGGGACATGAAGGGCCGCTGCTTGAAGCCCATGTCCTCGTAGTACCAGATGCCGTCGGGATAACCCTCCTCCGCAAAGAGGATCTCCTGTAACTCGACCGTCAGCCTGGCATAGGTGTCGGCCATGTCCTTGACCCATTCCGGATCCGTGATCATGCCCTCAAGCATGTTAAGGTGGCCGGTGACATCCTTCAAGATTTCGAAGACGTTGACGCCGGACCAGCCGAAGAAACGGTTGGCGCGGCGTGCGCGTTCCTTCGCGTTGCGATACGCCTCGAAGTTGATGCGCCGCCGGTCAGCCGTGAGCTTGGGCTTGATGAGGTCGAGCCACGTCTGCCGGTCAGACACCGCGAACCCGAGGTGTTCGGGCGTCGTGTCGTGCAGCTTGTGGACGCGGAAGGTGGCAAAGTTGCCGTTGCGGACGACCTTCGTCTCGTCGGCCTCCTCCAGCACCTCCGGTTCGTAGTCCAGGTCGGCAATCAGGTTGAAGGGCCAGCACAGCTCCAGATCGAACCCGAAGTGATCCGTGAAGCTTTCGCCCTCGGTAATGTGGCCCTGAGAAGCCCACGCCCGGTGCGTGTCGCCCCAGAAGTGCTCCATCAGCCCGATCCGGTCGACGGGCTGCCGCTTGAGAATGTTGGTGATGCGTTCGACGCCGGTCATAGGCGTTGCCATATCTCTACCCTTCCTCGTCTAGGATTACAGATTGCAGATTGAAGATTGAAGATTTGTGCGAGGGGTTAGTAATCTTCAATCTTCAATCTGCAATCTTCAATCTATGCCTCTTCAGCGCACACCTCGCGCGCAAGTGCGACCCACCGGCCCAGCCGCCAGGGCTGGTTGGAGAGCGTGTGCACGTCCTTCATGGCGAATTCGAGCGGGCAGCCGCGTGCCGCGCGCACGGTCGTTCGCACGTCCTCGCGGATGGCGGCCTCGTCCCAGTCGGGCATGCTGATCTGCGTGGGCGAGGGCTTGCGGCAGAAGACATAATCCTTGCCCAGCTCCGCGGCCATAATGTCCTGGTCGCACCACGGCGACACGGACAGTTTGCGCAGGTTCGGCAGCCGCTTGATGATCTTGATGCGCTTGTGGATCGGCTCGCAGCAGCCGTAGTAGCTCAGCCCGAAGCGGCTGATGATGGGCACCTGGTAGGGGAACACGAACTCCTCGAACATGCGGGGCGACACGCCCACCGTCTCCTGCGACTCGGAGAGGCCCCACAGATCGCTCACGCGCACCGGTGCGCCGGCGCTGACGTCCGGCTGCGGCAGCTCGCGCGTGTAGCCGATGCTGCCGGAGCCCACGTAGTCGTCCTCATTGTTCGGCGTGAGCAGGCCCTCGGCCTCGAACCAGTCCAGGAAATGCATGTAGTCGTCGCGCAGGAAGGCCATCAGCCGGTGCACGCCCGCGGGGTTCGCCACCATCGCGACCATGAGCTGCTCCAGCCCGATCAGGTCCACTGCAGTGATGGTCAGGCCGGTCGTCCACCAGTAGCTGCCCCGCAGAACCACCGGCAGGATGTCACCGAATAGTTCGTTGAGCAGGGTCGCCCACTGCGCAGTGCGCTCGCGGTCAACCGCCGGCTGGCGAAAACGCAGTTGGTCGAACTGGCCGTCGAGATCGGTAATTGGCGGTTCAAAGCGGAAGCTGCCCAGCTTGCCGTCATTGTCGCCGCGGTGATGTTCCACCTTGACGCCGTAGTTGCCTTCCGTGATGAACCAGCCGTAGCGGATGCGCGGCTCGACCACGTAATCATCGCCCACCGATTCGTAGCGGAAGATGAGATCGCGCAGGCCGCGTTCCATATTGCGCGCCCACGGTTCTCGGCACTGGAGCAGCGAGAGGGGCACGCACTCGTCCAGCACGCCGCTGGTTTCGGCCAGGAACATGGCGCGCGGGCTGTTGAGCGACGCGTGCCGCGTCCAGGCCTCCCGGCGTTCGGCCATGACCGGGTCCTGGCTCATCTCGCGCTGCCGCCGGTACAGGTCGCGCAACACCCGTACGTCGTCCGGGGTTACCTGCCATTCGTAGATCTGCCGCATGTTATAACACCCACTCCAGCCCGTGATCGTACAGGGTGGCCGGTCGCGGCCGCCCCGACTCATCCCAGCCCATCATCTCGTAGAAGGTGGCGATGGCCTCCCCGAACGCGGCCCGGTCGATGACATCGCCCTGCCGCGGGCCGCTGGCCACGGGTTCCTCGTAGAACCGGTCAGGCAGCCGGTCGTCTGCGGCGGTCAGCCCCTCGCGCAGATTATACCAGCGCATCAGGTGGAGCCGCCGCTCGCCCAGCCGCATGACCTCGTGGCTGCTCGTCTCCCAACCGGTGACAGCGGCCAGCGTCGCGGCCATGTCCTCCAGCGAGAGCAGCCGTGTCGGCGCGATGGCGAAAATGCAGAAGTCGAGCGCGTCCGCCGCGGACCAGAGGATGTGCAGCGCCTTGAAGTTGCGCACCTTGTCCGGCCCGATGTGGTTCATGGGGATGCGCTCGAGGATGCCGAGCGTGCGGCTCAGGTTGAGCGTGTGGCTCCAGCCGACCTGCGTGTCGAAGTCCCAGTCGTGCTCGCAGATATCATAGCGCGGGCCGATGGGTGCGACGGCATAGCCGAGCGCAAGGTTGGTCTGGCTGCGCGGCTCGAACGGGACCATCTCCAGCCCCTTGACGTGCATGGCCCACGTCGGCGCGTCGCCGCCGATGCGCTCGCCCATGCGCCGCGTGCCCTCGGCCAGCAGGTCACCCAGCCCTTGCCGGTGCGCGATCTGCTCGATCATTGCCAGGACGGCCGGGCCGTCGCCGAAGTGCAGCGGCTGTCCCGCGCCTCCCATCTGCAGCAGGCCGCGCTCGAACAGCTCCATCGCGTACGAGAGCGTGAAGCCGAGCGAGGTGGGATCCAGCCCGAGCTGGTTGCAGCGGTTGTTCGCCGTCAGCACGACGTCGAGGTCGCCCATGCCGATGTTCGGCCCCAGCGTGCCCGTGACCTCCTGGTGGATGCCGCTGGCTCGCGCGTCCAGGTCGCGGCCGGCTGCAGGCAGCGGGTGGATGCTCTTGATGCAGTTGTTCGGGCAGCCGGGGCAGCCCAACTCGTGAATCGCGCGGCGCAGAAACTCCGCCTCCTGGAACCCTGCCAGCCCTTCGAACTCGCAGTTGCGATAGTTATGGACGTCGAGCGCGGCGTCCAGCCCGTGCAGGTAGATCCAGCAGGCGAAGCCAGGCGGATTGTACTGCCACATGCTCAGGTCGTTCAGGTGCATCCGCCGTTCGAACTCTGTGGCCAGCGCGGCGAGCCGGGCCGGGTCTGCTAAGTCGGGGCGTTGCACGGGATGTAGCACAACCGCCTTGAGCCGCTTGCTGCCCATGACCGCGCCGAGCCCCATGCGGCTGGCCTGGTACGTCCGGTCGGTGACGATTGAGGCATAACGCACCTGGTGCTCGCCTGCGGGGCCGATGACGGCAGTATGTGCATCCATGCCGAGCCGCGCTTCCAGTGCATCCACCGCCGGGCCGACTTCCAGCCCCCACAGGTCCACCGCATCGTGGAAGGTGACCTTGCCCCCGCCTATCTCCACCGCGACGGGGGTTGCGCTCGCGCCGGAGAACACAAGGATGTCCGCGCCGCAGCCCTTCAGTGCCACGCCCCACGGTCCCTCGGTACGCGTCTCCCCGATGCCGCCGGTCAGCGGACTCTTGCCCGCAGTGGTGAAGCGTGCTAAGCCGGGGCCGGGCTGTCCCGCGACGACGCTCGACGCAAAGATGAGCAGGTTCTCCGGCCCGAGCGGGTCGATGCCAGGCGGGGTGTGCTCAAGCAGCAGCGCGGTCGCGGCCAATCCGCCGCCGGCATAGCGCCGCCAGAACAGCTCGTCGCGGTGTTCCAGCACGTAGCTGCGCTGCGTCAGGTCGATCCAGAGTATCCGGCCCGTATACCCGAAGTGCTCGGTCATCGGTCATCACCTGCCTGGGAAAGCGAGTCATCTACTCCGCCGGGCCACTGCGTGTCAGGGTCCAGCGGGTAGATGGGGCGGCGGAGCCGGCGATAAGGCAGCCGGTCAAGCTGCTGGTCGCCGAAGCCGGGGCTGAGCGCCATGATGTGTGCGGGCGCATAGTCGCGCAGCTCCGGGAACAGATAGCCGAGCTTCACAACCACGGCCTTATACTTCGCCGGGTCCATGCCCATCGCATGGAAGTGGCGCATCTCCGTAAACGGTCGGCGGTCGCTCTGGAGTACGACATCCACCCCGCCGATGCTGACGAGTGCGCGCGGCGGAATGCCGTCCACTTCCGGCACGAGCCTCTGCACGGTGACTCTCGCGGGATACGGATACCCCGAGACACGGTCCAGTTCGCCCCCGAGCACAACGTCGACCTGGCCCCCGACGCCCGCGGCGAAACAAGCTGCAACCGCGGCCGGCGCCGGCATGCCTGCGACCAGTGCCTCCTGCACGTCCAGTTCGACCAGCCGCGCAAGAAACACGGGCACATCGCCCGCGGCGCCTGCGGTTGGATTGTCGCCCGAGTCGGAGATGAAGACCGGCCTGTCGGGTGAGGCATACGCCATGTGGACCGCATCGTCGATCGAGGCCGTGGGCGAGTCAATCGCGAAGCGGCCGCGCGCCTCCCAGACCTCGGCGGCGAGCTCACGGGCTGCGGCTTCTGCCGCTGCTGGGTCCGCAGCGGTGACGACCGTGCTGACGCTCGTGTAGGGCGAGTCGGTCCACGCGCAACCGATGAGAATAGACGAAGTCAGGATACCCGGCAAAGTGTCGTAATGCGGCAGCCGCGCATAGAGCGAAGCTGCCGGCTCGGCCTCGGTGACCGCAGCCTCTCCCGCGACGAGCAGCGGCAGCTTGACCATGCGGGTGACAGGCCGCACGCCGGCCCGGAGACAGTCGAGCAGCAGCCGTGCGCCGCGCTCCCGTGTCGCAGCGACGTCACGGTGCGGCGCGGTGCGGTACGCAGTCACAATGTCACTGAGCGCGGCCACTTCGGGTGCGAGGTTAGCATGGAGATCGAGCGTGACCGCGATCAGCCGCTCGGGACCGACGAGGTCGCGCGCGGCGCGCAGGATCGCGGTTTCGCCGTCCCCGATGCGCTCGACCTCCATCGCGCCGTGCAGGTGCAGGAGCACGCCGTCCAGCGGCAGAGCCGCACGCAATCCGTCCAACATCTCCGTGAGATAACGCGTGAACGCATCCTCCGTCACCAGGCCCGAAGGCGACGCGTGCGCTACGCAGATGGGGAAGAGGGTATGCTGTGCCCGCTCCTGCTGCCAGAATGACGTGTCGAGCAGCGCCTCCCCGCGTGCCGCGCGGAAGTCGGCATACGCGGTGGGGAGCGTCGAAAAGGTATTAGTCTCGTGTGCCAATCCGGCGATGGCGATACGCACGTGAGCTCTCCTGTTCCGCTACCTGGGGAACGCGACCCGCACGCTCTGCCCGGCAGGAACTTCGATAACCTCGGCGCCCCACAATGCGTTCTGGCCGAGGGGCCGCCGCATGTCGTCAGAAAGCTCCTCATATACGCGCACGGAAGCGGGGAAGGCCGTCGGGTTGGTAAGTTCGATGACGAGGCGGTCCGGTTCGTGTGCCATGATGGCTGCGTCGATGTGGTCCATCGGCCAGATGAAGCCGGTGTCCGGCTGGACGTACAGGCCGGGAACCTCGGCATAGGTCTGCATCAGCGAGACCTCGCACCAGCATGAGCCGGGGAAGATTTCACCAACTCCTTCCAGCCAGTCGCTCAGGTTCACCCGCTCGGTCATCCAGCCGGGCGGCATGCTGTTGCCAATGGGGCGGTCCTCGCGCGAGAGGCACTGGCCGATGCTATGTGCGATTTCGCGTAGCAACTCCAGGTGGAAGGTGTTGCCGGTCGCCCGATACAGCTTGAACAGGGCGTCTCCGGAAAGGGTGCAGATGCCCGGCGCGCCGTGCTTATTCTGCACGTTGGCCCACACCGACCCGGCCGCATGCATGTCCAGCCGCCCGAACAGCGACGTAGGTGGAAACACGAAGTCGTAGGAGGTCACCCATGATGCACACTGATGGGCCATATCTTCTGCATATTCAACCCACTTCGACTCGCCGGTCACCTCGTACAGCGTGACAAACGATTCGAGCAGGCCGAACGCAGACTCGCTGTCGGGACACTGGCAGATCTCGCCGGGGCCGCCTGTCGTGTAGCCATTGTGCACGAAGCGGCGGTAGTAGTCTTCTCCCGCGGCGCACCCGACGCGCAGATAATCCGGGTTCCCCGTATACTGGCTTGCCAGCGCGAGCCCGCCTGCCGCAGTGCTCCCACTGGCCGAATTGCCCACGACCAGCTCGCCCGTCTCAACGTCCACGAACTGCCCGAACTGGCCATAGCGGTCCCACAGCCGCACGAATGCGTCCGCGGACCGCTGCGCGCCTGCAACCCACGCAGGGGGTGCGGATTGGCCGGTCTGCCGCTCGACGAGCATCAGTTGCTTATAGGCGAAGTAGAGGGTGTCGGCGCTCTTGCGGACCAGGTGCCAGCGCTCCGTGCCGGGATTGAAGAAGCCGTCGCCCAGCCAGACCATGCCGTCGGCTGTCCAATGGCCGATCCCGTAGAACCAGCCGGACGGCGCCTGCGCCACGCCGAACAGGTAGTCCAGGTTGCGGCGCGCGCGCGCCTGCGATTGCGCATCCCCGGCGAACAGCAGCGGGTGAGTGACCATGCCGCCGCCGACCCAGCCGACCTGCCAGTCGCCATAGGGCGAGGTATCGATGCTGACCCGGTAGTAGCCGGGACCCTCCGACCAGTTCTCCGCGTTGTACTTGGGCTCCTGGATGGACCAGGACGCGGAGAAGGGGAGCATGTGCGGCAGCGTCACCGGCCCGCTGAGGTCCTTGCGGATAGCTACAAAGCGGTCGAACAGTGCGGGGATGTCGGGGCAGTCGAAGGTGTAGACCCGCAGCCGCAACGTCACTTCGTCGCCCGGCCCCCAGTCTGCGGCGCGGTCGTCGCAGCGATGATCCATGCTGGCGATGGTGTAGCGGCGGTCCTCGCGCATGCCCGGCGCGCTCAGGCTGATTTCGGCACGCGTTCGCGCCTCGTTCTCGGCCATCTCCAGGCCGGAATCGCCCAGGGGAGTCGCTTGGTCCGTCAGCAGCCAGATTCCGCGGCCCGTGCGCGGGTTATGGATGCCGACCGCCGGGGTGCTCAGGTCGCGCGTCAGGAGCTGGATGCACGACGGGCCCGGTCCGACGTTCAATCGCGGCACATCGGTGATATGCATGGGCGCATCCGGCCCGCGCAGCGCGGGGTCGAGCACCAGGGGCGGGTAGCGCAGCTTGCAGGAGATGAAGCGGTTGCCCGCATAGACCGCCGCGGGCATCACGAGGTAGTCGCCGGGGTCCCAATCGTCCAGCCCGAGCACCGCACTGGCCGCGACCTGCTGCGCCCGTCCCGCCGCCACGCGGAAGGTGACCTGCAGCTCCAGCGCATCTGGCCGGTCATCCACGGTAATGGCGCGATAGCTCGCTTCCCACGTCGCGCCCGCGAAGTCGCAGGTCGCGATGGAGCCGGACCAAGTGAAATCCTGTTCCTCCAGCAGGTGCGCGCCGTCATAGCGGCGCAGGCGACCGTGCCAGGTCGCGGTCAACTGGCGCAAGAGATCATTGAACATGGAGGGTTATGGCTCCCTTTCGCTCTTATACTGTAAGAAGGACAACTTCATGGAGGTCCAGGCGGGGGATGTGAACTGTATCGCTCTCGATAGCCAATGTCTCGCCCGAGAGCGCGAGCTTTGCGGCCTTCACGGGCATCCCTGCAACCCGCAACCGCAGACCGAACACCGGGTTGACCTCGCCCGGCGCGTGCAGGGAGCCCGCGTGCGGCGGATTCGGGTAGGCGTAGGCCGTGCCCGGCGCGTTGTGCAGGTGGACCGCGATGGTGCCCTCGTCCTGCCGCCGCGCGTTCATCGTGACGCAGAGCGGCCCGTCGAGCGTGATCGCCGGAGGGCGCAGGCTGACCAGCACTTGCTGCAACAGGCGTCTTATCTGACCCGTCGGGCTGTTGAGGTAGTTCGTGAACAGGTCCACGCCCGTGTAGATGACGTGGCCGCGGCCGATGCTGCGCGTCCACAGCCCCGGCTCACGTGCAGGCGGCTGTGCATGGGCCAGGTTCTCGAAGTCGTCCCAGTGGCCGCTCAGCCGGTCCACGATGTCGGCCAGCACCGTCACGTCGCCGACCGGCACAGCCAGCGTGTGAGGCGCCTTGAACGTGACGTGGCGGCCCGCGGCTGCGAGCAGCGCCGGGTCCGTGACCTCCAGCGTCGGCGCGCCCCGGCCACTCCGCCGCTCGCGGATGCCGAGTAGTGCATCAAGCACCGGTACCGGATAGGTCTCGCCCCACTCATCGCATGTGCCTGCCTCGTGACAGGCGAGCACGACGCCTCCGCCGCGCACATAGGCCTCGATCTGGCTGGCCTGCTCCCGGCTCAGGCACGCCGCGTTGCCCAGGAGCAGCACAGGGTATGCGGCCAGCTCATCCGGCGCCAGCCTGTCATCGAAGACGACCGAGCTTTGCAGATGGCCGTGGCGGCAGAACTCGTTTGCGCCGTGGATGCCGTCCCAACCGGCGAGCGCAGTCCCGTAGAAATCCATCGTGTTCTGTGATGCGAGGATGGCCGCATAGGGGATCGTTTCGCCGCCGAGGTAGGGCATGCGCGGGGCTGCGGCCTGCTCCATCGCGGCGAGTATCGGCGCCATCAGCCGCGGGTCGGTCCCGACGCCGCACGAGGCCACGCCGCCCGCGCCGATGCAGCCGAGCACGGCCTGGACCGCGGTCAGCGGCTCGTGGTCGGGCACCCAGATGTGCCAATGGTCGCACATCGGCCACCAGCTCTCGACCCCGCGCGTGCAGCCGTAGGCCTGGTTGATCTTCATCTGGATGTCGGCCTGGCCCGGGAAGCCGTCCAGCTCGGTGCTCATCAGCGCGTTCCAGCCGAACTTACGCAGCGGAATCGCCGCTTCCCAGGCTGCAAAGGGCCGCCGGCGGTAGTTGTTGAAGCAGACGACCGCGGCGGGATTGGCGGCCGCGACCGCCTCCACGCAGCGCTGCCAGACCTCCATCAGCACGTCATACCGCCACTTGATCCACACCTTCGTCCGGCGCTCGGTCAGGTCGATGGTCTCCGGTAGGTCCAGCCCGGTGTCGGCCCGGAAGCGCGCGCGGCACCACTGGCAGCGGCAGCCCGGTTGGCTGAAGGCCGGCGACGCGTTGTGGTTGGCCCACGTGGAGCCGTCGAACCAGAGGCCGTCGAAGCCGAGGCCGCCGGCCTGCGGGTCGCCCACGACCTCCGCGGCAAACTGCGGCAGCAGCTCGCCGTAGGGGGAGTTGAAGCACGCGTACGCATGATCCCAGGTGGGGTCGCCCCGTGTGCCCGGCATATGGCAGAACTCGACGGCCCAATCCGGATGCTCGCCCAAAACGCCGCCGCCCAGGTTGAGGGGATACCAGCTCAACACGGGCCGGCCAATGGCGTGCAGCCGGTCGATGAGATAGCGGAAGATATCGCGGTCCGCCTCGGGATGATGAACGGGGAAGACGCGCGAGGGGAAGAACGGCGTGCCGCGCGGGCTGACGGCCGAGTTCCAGCACGCCTCCACGCCGGATGCCAGCACGCCCTCGACCAGCGCATCCACATACTCGCGGGTAGGCGGGTGGTTCCCGCGGTTCTCCAGCCGCGTCGCGGCCTGTTCGTAAGGCTTGACCAAGTTCGGCTCCTCAAGTTAGCCACAGAGAGCACAGAGAAAACAGAGTTAGTTTAGTATCGTTCGGAAGAGGTTTCACGCTGAAAGATGGCGCGTTCCTCCAAAACCTCTCATGAATCTCGGTGCTCTCTGTGTCCTCTGTGGCTAAAAAGTCATTCCTTCACGGAGCCGAGCGTCAGCCCGTGGATGAAGTAGCGCTGCAGCAGCGGGTAGACCAGCAGGATCGGGATCGCGGCCACGAGGATCATCGTGGTCGCCAGCCCTTCCGGCGTCGCGTTGGCGAACACCTCACCGGCCTTCTGCGCGCCGCCCGCGGTCATCCATTGCAGATTGCGGGTGGTCACCAGATTGTAGAGGTAGCTTTGAAGCGGCCAGTTCGCCAGCGACTTCATGTAGATGATGCCGTCGAACCAGGAGTTCCAGTGGCCGACCGCGGAGAAGAGCGTGACGGTCGCGATGACCGGCTGCGAGATGGGCACGAACAGCTTGAACAGCACCTGGAAGTGATTCGCGCCATCCAGGACGGCCGCCTCCCATAGCTCCCGGCTGATGCCGCGGAAGTAGTTGATGATGAGGATGGCGTTGAAGATGTTCAGCGCGCCGGGGACGACCAGCACCCAGAAGCTGTCAATGAAACCGAGGTTAATGTAGGCCAGGAACGTCGGAATCAGGCCGCCGCTGAACAGCATCGCAAACAGCATGATCATCTTGAAGGCGGTGCGCCCCGGCATGTACACGCTGTCGCGCGAGAGCGGGTACGCGGTGATGATCGTGACCAGCAGGCTCAGGCTGACGCCGACCACCACCCGCAGCACCGAGATGCCGAACGAGCGGATGAACTCCTCGTTCTTGAAGATAAACCGGTAGTTGTCCAGGTGGGGGTTGACCGGCCAGAGCGACACCGTGTTGGCCGACACCGACTTGAAGTCGCTGAGCGACAGGGCGATGACGTGGACGAAGGGCGCCAGGCATAGGACAACCAGCGCTGCCAGGATGATGTACAACACGATATCGGTGATGGTATTCAGCAGGCCGCGTTCGCGAATCATGGAGCAATCTCCTTCCAACTCCGCCTAAAAGATCCGGTAGTTGGCGAATTTGCCTGCCAACCAGTAGGACAGGACGATCAGGAAGAACCCGACCACCGATTTCATCAGGCCGACTGCAGACGCCAGCCCGTAGTTGATCATTCCGCCCTCGCCGATCAGGCCGACGCGATAGACGTAAGTATCAATGATGTCGCCCGTCCGCATGACTGAGGGGTTGTACAGGACCAGCACCTGGTCGAAGCCGGCGTTGAGGATGCTGCCGAGGGCCAGACACGCCATAAGAATGATGGTCGGCAGGATGGAGGGCAGGGTGATGTAGCGGATACGCTGGAACCGGCCTGCGCCATCCACCGCCGCCGCCTCAAATAGCTCCGGGTTGATGCCCGTCAAGGCGGCGAGGTAAATGACTGCGCCGAAGCCGAAGCCCTTCCAGACGTCGGAGAGGATGAGTGTCCAAGGGAACACGCTGGGTTTACCGAGAAAGCGCACTGCGTCCAGGCCGAGCGCGGTCAGGCCCTTGTTCACCAGCCCCGACGAGCCGAGCACCTGGATCATGATGCCGCCGATGATGACCCAGGACAGGAAATGGGGCAGGGTGGTGGCGGTCTGGGTCAAGCGCTTAAACAGGCGCGGGCGCACTTCGTTGAGCATGAGCGCGAAGATGACCGCCGTCACCTGGCCCAGGACGATCTTGCCCATGGAAATGACCACGGTGTTGCGGATGATGTTTCCCGCATTACGGCTGGCGAAGAAGGTCTGGAAGTTCTGCCAGCCGACCCAGGGCGAGCCCAGGATGCCCTCGGCGAACTTATAGTCCTTGAAGGCAATCAGGATGCCCCACATGGGATAAAAGTGGAAGAGGATCAACATGACCAGCGCCGGGACGAGCATTGCGTAGAGCATCCAATCTTTCTTGAACACACTGCGCAGGGAGGGGTTTTTCTCGACGGGCGCGGCCTTCAGGCGTTGGGCCAGTGTTGTCATCTGTCGCTCCATTGGGAGAAGATGCCGCCAATTACATTTGGACATGCTTGGGGTCGAGGCTTCAGCCGGGCAGCGATGATGGCGGTGGGCTGAAGCCTCGATTTGACTCGGAAGAGGACACATCAGCCGGGGTGGGTGCGATGAGATAGCGCCCGGCTGATGTCCCGGTTCCGGATGTCACGATTCGCTGAGCATGCGGTCGGATGACCGTCAGATCATCTGGTCGGATGATCGTCAGATCATCTGGTTGGATGATCGCCAGATCATCCAAACGTGGCCTTGTACCACTCGTTGACGTCGCGCGTCATCACGTCGCCGCCGGAGGCATTCCACTCTTCGACGAAGGTGTCAAATGCATCCAGGTCCTGGTTGCCCACGACGATGTCGATGAACGTCTGGCTCTCCAGGGTGTCCAGGTCAGGCTGGACTTCCTGCATCGCCTGCGTCGGGTTGCCCCAGTACTCGTTGGCGATGGCGAGGTCGCGGCTGTCGAAGACCGCGTTGTAGTACGCGGCCTCGCGCGGGGCCACGGACTGGGTCAGGATATACCGCTGCGCCTTGTTGAGCGTCGCGGGGTCCTGCTCCTGCCACTTGGCGATTTCCTGGAACATCTCGGCCTGGTACTCGGGGTAGCCGCCGTGGATGAAGCCGAAGTCCGTGTAGGCCATCCAGGTGTAGCTGTCGGCTTTGGTGATCGGGCCGGGCACCAGCTCGCAGTTCTCGTCGAAGACCCACTCGATGCCCTCGGCGAAGTAGTGGTTGTTGCGCCACTCGCCGTATTGCTGGTACTTGGCCCAGTTGGTGTGTCGCTCGGTGTGCCAGTTGAGGTTGTTGATGGCTGCCTCGATGGCGATGGGGTCCAATCCCTTGCGGAACACCACGGATTCGCCGACTTCGCCGGAGGCCTTGCGGCCCTGCTTGCCTTCCGGTCCCTTCGGATAGGGCATGAGCGCCAGCTTCATGCCGGGCGTGGACAGTTCGGACTGGATATCGCCGCCGCCGCGCCACCAGGGTGCGGTGTAGATGCCGATCTTGCCTGCGTCGATGTGGCCGGCCGCGTCGCCTTCGCCGAAGGTGTAGAAGTCCGGGTCGATGAGGCCGTCCGCATACCACTGGCGGATGAGCGCAAGCGCATCCTTGACCTTGGGCGAGACGCTGTCATAGCGCAGCGTGCCGTCCTCGTTCTTGACCCAGCAGGTCGGCATGACGCCGTATGCACCGAAGACCGGGTCGAGGCTCATGTACCAGGTGACAAGGCGTTGGCACGCGTTGATGCCGAACTGGCACAGCCCGGCGTCCTTGAAGGCCTTTGCAGTCTCGCCCCAGCCCTCGATGGTGGTGGGCGCTTCGAGGCCGAGCTGGTCGAGCCAGTCCTGGCGGACGAAGGGCAGGTTGTCCACATTGTAGGCCGGACCGTAGACGAATGGGATGCCATATAGCTTGTCCCCGCGCAGCGCCTGCTTCCACCACTTGTAGTCCGGGTAGCGCTTCTTCTGATTCGTCAACGGAGAGGCGGTCGCGTCCCAGACGGCCTTGATGTCCGCAATGGCATCCGACTCGATGAGCTGTTCGAGGAACAGGCCGCCCGCCCAGAACATGTCGGGCAGCGTGCCAGCGGCGAGGTCCGCGGCGAGCTTCTGCGCTGTGACGACGCCCGCGCCTTCCTCCCAGTGGATTGTTACCTTTAGGCCGGTATAGTCCACGATTTCCTGGTAGACGGGGTTGTTGCCGAAGCTCCAGCCCTCGGGGTAGTACTCGGTGCGCGGGTTGACGATGGTTGAGATTTCGACCGGCGGATCGTACACCTTGGGCGGAGGCGGGTTCGTCGGCGTCCAGTCGATCTGGCATTCGCTGTCGCCCTTCACGACCGGCGCGGGCTTGAGGTCAGCTGCAGGGGCCGCGGGTGCCTCGGCCGGAGCTGCGGTTGCTTCGGCAGCCGCAGGGGCAGCCGGCTCTTCCGGGAGCGGGGTGGGGGCGGGCGCCGGCGTGGCCGGTGAGCCACAGGCGGCGAGCGTGGCTGCGCCTGCAGTGGCCGCAGACACGCGGATGAAATCTCGGCGGTTAATCTTCTTTGTCACCGTGTCCTCCTTTGGGGGTGCAGAGAATGGTTGACTGATGCAGTTGTAACTGGCGAAGGTCTAGTGCGTCAAATTAAGTGTTTCACGACCACGGCACAGGTGCAGGCGGACCTCCTTCTGCTTTATCGCGAGGCTAATCATCGAACGACCGACAACGGAAGCGGTTCAGAGCAGTTTGTGGGCTGCCCTGAAAAATGGGCTGGGGATGCAGTTGCCCCAAATGTTAGTGTAAGTTATACTCCAATCCTCCCATATTGGGAATACTCTTTCGGACACTCAGCGGACGTGAGGGGGACATGGACGGGGAAGCCGTACAAGCCTGGTTTATCGCGGCCCTGCGCAAGGTGCTGCAGAATCTCTATGACCCGCATGAACTGCGGGCCAGCCCGCTGGTGCAGGTGTTTGACGTACAGGGCGATCCTGCCGCCGGACTGCGCCGGCTCATCTTCGATGCCATCCAGACGCTGCAGCCCGGCGGCGATGTGCCGCCCCACGCGCAGGCCTGGCGCATCTACCAGATCATAACCTATCGCTACCTCGAACAATCCTCGCAGGCGGTCGTGGCGAGCAACCTCGGCCTGAGCATCCGCCAGCTTCGCCGGCAGGAGCGCGTGGCCGAGAGCGTGCTGGCCGACATCCTCTGGAACACGGGCGACCTGGCCGCGCGCGCCGCACAGGCGGCCGCCGAGGCTTTGGGCGCGACACCTGAATTGTCTGCGACCGGCGACGAACCGGGCGAGGTGCGCGAGTCCGAACTGGCCTGGCTGCAACGCTCGCTGCCCAGCGAAACCGTCCACCCCGGCGCGGTCATTGCCCACGCGCTGCGCACTATCGCGCCCCTGGCGCGGCAGCTCGACGTCACCATCACATCCGCCGTCGAGGCCGACCTGCCGCCGGTCGTCGGCCAGGAATCGCTGGTGCGCCAGGCCCTGTTGAGCCTGTTGACCGCGGCCGCCCACGCTGCGGTCGGCGGCCAAGTCGAGATTACCGCCGCCTATGTGGAAGATGCCCTGTGCCTGGAGGTCTGTGCGCGACCTGCCTCGGCCACGGGCGCCATGCCTGCGCCGGAGCCTGCCGCAGGGGTGGAGGAAAACCTCCACATGGCACAGGAACTCGTCGAGCTGACGGGCGGCCGGCTGACCGTGGACGAGCCGGCAGGCGGGAAGCTGAGCGCGCGGCTGTGGTTGCCGCCGGCGGAGCAGGCGCCGGTCCTGGCGGTCGACGACAACGCCGATACGCTCAAACTCTACGAGCGCTACCTGTCCGGCTCGCAGTACCGGTTGATCGGCACGCCCGACCCGCGCCAGGCGCTCCCCCTGGCCGAGCAGCTCGACCCCGCCGCGATCCTGCTCGACGTCATGCTGCCCGGCATGGACGGGTGGGAGCTGCTGGGCCGGCTCCGCGAGCACCCGCTGACCGCGGGCGTGCCGGTGATCGTCTGCACCATCCTGCCGCAGGAGCAACTGGCGCTGGCGCTGGGCGCGGCCGCGTTCATCCGGAAGCCGGTGACGCGCGAGGCACTGCTGGCGGCGCTGGATCAATCGACGGGGGAGGCGGACTCGGCGGCAGCGGACTCCCTTGCGCCAGGACGGCCGTGAGCGATTGGATGGCCGCCAGCAACTGCTGGACTGACAGCCCATGCAGCGAGGTCGCGGCAATGCCGTTGCTGACAATCGGCTGGCCCTGCGGGTCACGTGCGGAGATCAGGATGGTCGGGATGTCGGCCAGCGCCGGGTTGGCCCGCAGCCGCGCCAGCAACTGGAAGCCGTCCATCTCCGGCATCACGAGGTCCAGCAGGATGACGTCCGGCAGTTCATGCGCCAGCAACTGCAGCGCCTGCTTGCCGTTGGCCGCGCGCATGACCCGGTAGCCGCGGGCCGCCTCGCTCAGCATCCGGCTGAACAGGTGCAGTGCATCCGGCTCGTCGTCCACGATGAGGATCTTGCGCACGGGCCGATCCAGCCCGTCCAGTGCCTCCAGCAGGGCCTCGCGCGAGATGGGCTTGACGAGGTAGCCGCGCACGCCGGTTACCTCCGCGGCCTGTTCTGTCCCCGGCACCGCGCAGACGATGGCCGGCACGTTGTAGGGTAACTCGCCCGAGCCGGTCAGTCCTTCCAGCGCCTCGCCCATGTGCACATCGTTGATGAGCAGCGCCTGCGCGGGCGTGTGCGCCAGGTCAGCGATGGCAGCGGCCAGGTCCGGCACCGCCACCACCTCGACCTGGTCCAGGTAGCGCTCCAGCAACCGTTTTAACTCGTTGCCTGTTTCCACCAGCACGTAGCGGGGCCGCGGCGTCTCGGCCTCCAGGCGCGACGGGCGGCTGCGCTCCTCGTACGGCTCATACGGATTCAGCCAGCGCGTTGCAGTCATCCCGAGGGGCGCAGGCGGGTTGATGGGCAGCGAGAAGTAGAAGGTCGTGCCCGCTCCCCGGCGGCTTTCCACCCAGATGCGCCCATCGTGCAGTTCCACGAACCCCTTGCTGATGCTCAGCCCCAGCCCCGTGCCGCCGTGCCGGCGGCGGATGGATGCGTCGAGCTGCTCGAAGGGCTGGAAGAGCCGCTTGCCGTCCTCCTCGGAGATGCCCGGCCCCGTGTCGGCCACGCTGACCACGATGTCTTCTCCGTCCTGCCGCGCCTGGATGGTGACGCCCCCGCGCTCGGTGAACCGCGCGGCGTTGCTGAGCAGGTTGAGCACTACCTCGCGGATCCGGGTGCGGTCGCAGAAGACGGGGGGCAGGTCTGTAGCCACGTCCACTGCCAGGTTCAGGTGCTTGGAGGCCATCAACGGCCGCACGGCGATTCCCGCTGAGTCGATGATTTCGGCCAGAGACACGCGCTCCTTGGTCAGCGCCATGCGGCCGGCCTCGATCTGGCTGAGGTCGAGTACGTCATCGATCAGCTCGGACAGGTGGCGGCTGTTGCGCAGCACGATGTTCAGGTCGGCGAGGAGCGCCGGTGGAACGCGGCTGCCGCTGGCTGCGTTGTAGGTTTCGGGCGCGTTCGTGATCATCTCGCAGAAGCCGATGATCATGTTGAGGGGCGTGCGCAGCTCGTGGCTGACATTGGCGACAAACTGTTCCTTGGCGCGGCGTTCATCCTCTGCCGCCTGGCGCAGCGACTGGGCCAGGCGGTTGAGCCGCGCCATCTGGATGTTGGCCGCGCGCAGGTCGTCCACCGTCTCGGCTAGTTCCGCGCGCTGCTGGCGCGATTGTACCAGCAGCATTTCGCTCTGCTCGTAGTGCGCCCAGGCCCAATGAACGGCCTGCAGCAGCGATTCGCTCATCAGCCAGACCATGCCGACGACGACCCAGATGGCTGCCGCGCTGAGCACGCGCAGCTCGGAGGGTGCAGGAAAGGTGGCGGGCAGGAGGATGAGCGCGCCCGTGACTGCGGTGGCGAGGGCGGCCTGCACCGGAAAGCCCAGGCTGAACCCGGCCAGCCCGACGGGCAGCATCAGCAGGATCAGCGCCGGGGTGAACCCTGCCCATCCGGCTGTCAGTGCGATCAACCCCAGCGTGCCGGCGACGAGGACTGCACCCGCGGTCCGGGCCGACCTGCGCGCCGCCAACCAGGCCAATCCGATGATGACGAACGTCAGCAGCGCCAGCCACAGGTATTGCGACGGCTCTCGGAACGACCCGGGCGATCCGACGTAGGCCAGCGCTGCGGCATACAGCAAGCCGAGCGTCAGGCGGTTGGCCTTGGCGCGTACCTCGTCCAGCCATTCGGCCGTCTGCCGGGCGGAAGCAGTGAGCGTGATTGCGTTTTCTAGCATGCTCCGATTTTACAGCCTGGGGCGTGTCCTGTAAACCGGGGGTGACGAGGTGAACAGGAGAAGAGGTGAACAGGTGAACAGGTGAAGGGGTGATGTAGAAATCTTCTCGGGGTTCGTAGTAGGCGCTTCAGCGCCCCGTCTGATCTGGCGCTGAAGCGCCTACTACGAACGAGAAGTTACATGCCGATCACATTCACGCCCGGGTTGGCGCTCTGGTTGGATCCTCTGACGTTCATAATGCTTACATCGATCAAGTCCACGGAGGAAGTGGCGTCAGGGATCTGCGCGGGCGGGGCAGTGTTGCCGGTGTAGCTGGCGCTGATGGCGAATACCGAGCCGCCCCGGCCGCCGGCCGACCCATCGAACGAGTTGCCGCTGCAGACCACGTGCCCGGCGAGCGCGAGCGTCACGATGTCCTGCGGATCGGCATACAGCCGGTTCTCCGTGAGGAAGATGGCCGAGAAGATGTTGTCGATCTGCCCGCCGTTGCCGGCCGATTCAGCCAGCCGCGCGGCGTGTGCGCCGGCGCCGTCAAGTCCATAAAGGTCGTTGCCGTGCACGTGCAATTGACCTTCCTCAGGCAGCAGCACGAGTTCGCCCTGCTTCAGGTGCGCGCCCAACAGCTTGTGCTGGTCGACGTTCAGGAATACTTCCGAGGGGTGGCTGTATAGCAGGAGCGTGCCGGCGATAAAGTTATCGACGATGGCGGCCCGTGCGGCTGTGCAGTTCAAGGCCAATGCAGGACCGGTTCCCTTCGCCGCGGCCGCGGTGACTGCGTCGATGGCGGCCAGGCTGCGGTCGACGGACACGAGGCTCACCTGGGGCGGGCTCATGACATTTGCCAGGGCATTGTAAGCTGCGATTTCTGTCTTCGTGAGCCGTGCCTGCTCCGTATCCAGCCGCCTTTTGAGCTCGGTAACGAACCGCCGTCTCTGTGTGACAGCGAGGCCAGCCAGCGCCTCGCTGGCCCTGCTGCGCTGTATGCGCTTATCGGCGATCCTGCCGGCAAATACCTCGCCGAAGGGTATCGCGGTCAGCCCTTCCAAGATATCCCTGGGCCCGACCGGATTGTCGATGCGGCGGGCACGGAAGACGTTCTTGCGCACTTGCACCAGTGCGCCGCCTTCGATGTGCACGATAGGCTCCTGGACTCCTGGACGGCTCTCCAGCTGGCATCCCTCGATGACCACCTCCCGGCAGTCCTTCAGGATGAAGGCCGGCGGATCCGTGCTCTCCAGGAAGACATCCTGCAGGCGGAAAAGGCTCAGCCGCGAGAGGATCCAGCGTTCCCACCGGACCGGGATGGCCTTGCCGCAGCCGCGCACGGTCAGGCTGTAGTTCAGGTCGCTGCCGTCCAGGTCCAGCGATCCTACCACGCCATCGGCTTTCGTGACCTCGAGGCAGACCTCGATGTTTCGCTGCGGTGCGCCTGCGAGGCCCTGGATGACCTCGCTCATCTGCTCCGGTGCGACGGTGACGCAGCAGCCCCCGCCGCTGCCCTCGGTGACCACGACCAGGCTGGCGTTGAACTCGATGCCCTGCGGCTCCGTCGGGGTATACCCTTGCGGGACACCCGTGAGTTTGGCGGTGACGTGCTGCGGACCTGCGTTACTGTTCGCGCTGATGCGCCAGAAGCACGTTGCCATCCTATCGGCCTTGGTCTTGACTGCGACCGTGTTGCCGGATGTGGTTGGGAACGGGAGGACCTCGGATAACTGGCCGCCGTTCTGAGCGGTGAAGGTAACCTCCGCACCTTCCAACGGGCCGCAGGAGCTCACGACCTGGACCTGGATGGGCCGCGCCAACTGGATATGCGTTCCCCCCTGGCCGGGCATCAGCAGGCCGACCTGCCCCGTACCGCCGACATACGTGAGATGCGCCAGCGTCGCCAGCCGGTCGATGGCGTCCTCGACGGTGTGGGCGGTCGCGAGGTTCGTGCAGCCCGCGTTGGGATAGTACGCAATCTCCGAGGCCTTGCCCAACTGCGCGTTGAACAGGATGGCCCGCGGGATGAGCCGCTCGTCACCGGGTACGCTGACCAGGCTGACCTCGACGCGCTGGGTCGGGTCGCCGTCGAACAGCTTCCAGAAGCACTCGGCCACGCCATCCGGGCCGGTGGTCAGGGTGATGTCCGCGGCCTGCGCGGGCGGGGTGGCGCTGAGGTCGGCGGGATCGGCCTGCAAGTCGCCGCCGTTCAGGGCACGGAAGCGAATCTCCGCGCCTTCGACCGGGTCGGTTGAACCGAGCACCTGCACGCGCAGGGGCAGGTCCAGCGGGAGGAACAGCCCCTGCGCGTGCAGG
>CAZTMA010000013.1:0-23426 GCA_964614645.1 uncultured Anaerolineales bacterium | reverse complement strand
CGCCGCCGGCATAGTACATGTCGATCAGGCCGGTCAGGGGCGGGAAGATGTTGCGGCAGTCATCGACCACGTGGACCTTATCATCATGGTCGGTGGCGATGACGGCCAGCGGGCAGTAATGGTGATCGATGCCCGCAGCCGGCTCGAAGGAGGCCTCCACGCCGGCGGGATAGGGCGGCCAGTAGATTTCGTCGTCCTGCCGGCCCGGCCACTCGATCTGGCCGCCGGTCGTGCGTGCGGGAATCAGCCAGTAGTCGCCCGTGTGGTAGGTCCCCGGCTTGAACTGAACCTGCACCCCATCTTCCAGCTCGACCGGGTTGTTGATGCTGACCGTGCGCAGCGGGTTGGCGGCATCGCCCAGTTGGCCGGTGTCCCAGCGCCGGATCTTGGCGTTGTTCGGGAATTCGCTGAGCTTCGGCACCTCGGTGCTGGGCGGCAGCGCAGTCGTGTCTACGGTCAGGCGCGCGCCGTCGGGCGCCCCCAGCCGGACGAGCACGCCGGGCAGGCCTTCCAGCTCCCGCCGGTCATCCGTCAGCTCGACCCACTGGCCCGGCGCAAACCCGAGCACCGTATCGGGGTTCGGGCCTTCGATCTCCAGGATTTCGTTCTGCGCGCCGCTCTGTCCGGTCCAGCGCACCGCGACCGAGCCGTTCTCCCGGCTCCACTTGAAGGTCACGAGGATCGGCTTGCCCTCCTCGACCGTGCCGCCCTTGTGGATTTCCACCCGGTAGAGCTGGTTCTCCAGCCGCCGGAAGCCGCCGCCCGCAGGCACCAGGCAGGGGTTGTTCTCGTCGCCGGCGGGCGGCTGGGCCTTCGCCATCATGCTGCCCGTGCTGCCCGCGACCAGCGCCGGCCAGCCCGGCCACTCGCCCCGGCAGCCGTGCGGCGCATCCAGCTCGGCCAGGAGGTCCTCGACGGTGGGCACGTCCTTGGCTGGCGGCTGCCCGATGGACGCGGCAATCTTGAGCAGCAGGTCTACCAGCGCCTGCTGTTTAGTCGGGTCCAGCTTGACCTGCGGGAAGGGCAGCAGGCGCACCTGCCAGATGACCTGTTTGCGTGTAGCCGTATCCGGGCCGTTCAGCGCTTTCTCGCGGATGTGGGCGTCGTCCAGCGCAGTGACCGAGCGTTCCCAGACATCGAGGTAGGCCAGCGCCAGGCGGTTGGGCAGTCCGTCGACCTGTTCCTTCGTGAGCGCATCGAGGTCGGCCTTGGGTATCAGTCCCACCAGCGACAGGGCCTTCAGTTGGTCAAGGTCGGTCTTGACCGAGGGCGCGGGCGGGCCGGGGCGGTGCGGCTGCGTGCTGTAGGTGGCCGGGAATCCGTTCTCGCAGAGAATGCCGTCCACATAGATGCGGCCGATGCCGATGTCCAGCCCCTTCCCTTGGGGCGACAGCTTGAAGCCGTCCAGCGTATCTTCGGGCACGCCGCAGAGGCCCACCACGTCCCTCGTTGTCGTCTCATCGATGTGTTGCTGGATGGCCTGCTGTTCGTTCCAGTCAGCGTCCACCTGGACGCGGCCCTGCTGCATGAGCACGCCGCGATAGTGATGCTGAGGGACGAAAGTGTGGCGGCTGAAATCACCCTTCATAACCTGACCTCCTGATGGCAAGGCATAAGACCCCACCTAGTTTACAAAGAACAGTCCCGCTTCGATGCTCGTGCGCAGATACTCTGCCAGCGCGGCGCGCAGGTCTGCCTCGCGCAGCGGCGCCTGCAAGAAATGGTATGCGCCCATCTCGCCGCCGTTCTCTGCGCCGGTCCTGATTTCTGAACAGCACTGGACGCTCAATTGCGCGTAGCCAGGGTGCGGATAGTCCCGGCTGGTGAAGGCCGGGCGGATGCTCGACAGCAGGGCGGAGCGTTCGGCTGCGGTGAGCGAGCGTTCGAGTTGTGCCGCGCGCTGGCCAAGCGCCAGGTCCGGCTGGCAGCGGAAGCGCCGCGGGGTCTGGCTGCCGTCGCGGACGAAGCTGTAGCGCACGCACCCGGCCTGCCGCCGGTCCGCCAGCACGATGTCTTCGAAGATACACTCCGACGCCAGGGTCAGCTCTGTCACGTGAGCGCGGCCTAGCAGCGTGGCGCGCTCCAGTAGCGCGGGCGGACCGGGCTGCGTCGCATCGTCGTTCGCGGCAAGCGCGGTCGCGGCGTCCAGGATCGTGTCGCGCAGTGTCACGCTGGAGAGCGTCGCGGGCACGCGCAACGCGCCGGCAATCGTACGGTCGAGGATCAGGTCGAGCTTGGCGTTCGGCCCGGTCACATCGAGCCGCGCTTCGCCGGCGCCGGGGACGCGGACGAGCGTGCAGTGGACAATCTCGAGGCTGGCCAGCTCCGCGTTCACATGGATATCGCCGCCGATGAGCAGCCCGTTGAGCGTGAGCCGCGCGTGTTCGCTGCCGCCGCTGATGGTCAGCCCCGCGGCATCCACGGTGAGAGCGGGCCGCTGCCCGTTCGCGGCCTGGATGACCAGCCGGTCGCCGCCGAGCGCGATGTCGGCCGGCAGCGCATGGGTGGCGTTGTCTCCGAACTCGATGACGCACGCAGGGAACCCTGCGTTGGCCCACTCGTTCAGCGCATCCGCGACGGTCGGCTGCTCGCCTGGGACGTGGATGTGTTGCTCCAGAATGTATGGGTCGGCCACGGTGTCGGCGCCCGAGCTGCCTGACGAAGAACTCTCGCCACGCCAGCCGGTCGCCTGCCGCCGGTCATATGGGCCGCCGCCCAGGTCGCCGGGTGCGCCGTAGGTGTAGCTGACCTGCAGCGTCTCCGGCAGCTCACCGTCCAGCCACAGCAGCCGCCCCAGCACCGGGTCCACCGCCACGCGCGTCGTGTATTCGGAGAGGTCGTCCGCGCGCACGAATGTCTCTGCCTTCGGCCCGCGCCAGTCGGTCAGGTCACATACCGTGATTTCTTCCGGCTGGAGGTCCAGCCCGCCCACCGCGACCGTCAACACAGGGCGGTCGCCAAAATAGCGCGCGGCGGGCGTCTTGCCCTCGGCCAGCGCGGCGCGCCGCTCGACCAACTCGTCGTACAGCGGGCGGCGGCGCAACTCACCCGGCACATTGATTTCGGTCAACCCGCCTGAGAACGGCTGGCTGGTTTGGCTGGGGTTGAAAAGCGGCTGGTCATAGCCGAGCGGGTGGAAGGTGAACTTCCCGTCACCGAGCGGGCACGCCGCGCCGTCCGGGATGCGGTACGCGGACAGCCGCCAGAGAAACAGCCCCAGGTTGGGAATGTTGTAGTCGCCGCGGTGGAAATCCGCGCGGCCCAGGGTATCGACATGGCGCACGTCCACGGTGTGGCTGGTCAGGTCGAACGGGCCGTCGATCAGTTCGAGCGCGGCCGAGCCGCGGATGGATGCCGTGCCGCCGCGGCCGGGCCGGATGTGCTTCATATACTGCGTCCAACCCAGTCGCTCGAAGAACTCAACGGCCACGGCCGGCCAGCCGGTGATGTCGCGCGCCAGTCGTTCCAGTACGACGGCCGTACCCTTGCGCCGCCGGTATGCCAGCGCATTGGCGACGAAAGCGCGCTGGCTGAAGGTGCTTTCTGCTTCAGCCCCGCGCAGGTTGCGCACGCCCAACAGGTCACCGATGTAGGGGACGAGCCACTCCGCGCACGTCTCGATGAACCAGTTATCGTACAACTGGTCGATATCCTGCTCGACGAGCAGAAGCTCCTGCTCCAGGACGCCCATGAGCACGCGCAGGGGCTCGCCCTGCTCCGCATCGCGGATGCGGTAGATGGCGGGCAGCAGATTGTACAGCCGGTCCTCTGATGTCGGGCTCATGCGGTCATCTCCTGGAGCACCACCCCGGCCGGGTTGAGCAACAGCAGTTCGGCCAGCGTGATGCTGTTTGTCGCCGTGTCGAAGGCAGCGCGCTTGGCGGGCAGGACGGCGGGCGGCTCTGCACCGGCGGCCGTGCGGGTCAGTGCGCCGCGCTTGTGCGGGATCGGAATGATGGTCTGCTTGCCGCCAGACTGAGCGCCGCCTTTGACCCCCCGCGCCTTTTCGCGCTGCAGGTTTATCGTGACGCCGCGGCCGGCGCGGCTCGCGTTGAGGGCCGGCGTCGCACCTCGTGCCGTGAGGACCTTGACGCTGCGCTGGTTGCCCTTGCTGATGACTTTTTTGCCTGCCCCCTTGTCGGCCGCCTGCACGATGCTCGCGCCGGTTACGCTGCTTACGGAGGTCGCGGCAGTCGCGTCGCGCGTCAGGCTGATCATGTCCACCGCGATGACGCCCGTGACCTGTTGGATAGCCGTGACGACCTCCGCCAGCGTGACCGGCTGGCCGAAGTCACGCGCGTCGAACGCAAAGGTCTCCTCGAGCTGCGCACGCACATCCGCCAGCACGTCCTCTGCTATGTAGCGCGGGGTGTCGATGAGGACGCTGGCCTCGAGGCTGAAGGTGGCCGGCGTGTACCCGGACACGACGAGCCGCTCCAGCGGGTCGCGCGCGGCGTTGATGGCTGAGATCAGGTTATCGTAGACATCACCCGGTGCAAGCGGATCGCCGCTCGCGGTCGCGGCCGTGACGTGGATGAGGAAGTCCTGGCCTGTCCACAGGCGATCGGCGCGGGCTTTGCCGATGCCGCGGAAGCTGCGGGTGAAGTCCTCGTAATCGCGCAGCGACACGATGCGGTCGAGCGTGAGCACGGTGTTGGGCGCGTTCTCCCGCGCGTCCTCCATCTCCTCCGCAGGGGCCGCGCCCATCGCTGCGACCGGGTTGGTCACCCCGCGGATGCCCAGGGGCCGCGTCTGGAGCAGGCTTAACTGGCCGGCCTTCACCTCGCCCTCCGGCCCTGCGCCGGTGCGGTAGGTGGCGATGACGTTCTCGAACCCGCTGGGCGGCCGCGCACCCTGGATGCCGTCACCGAACACCACGGCGGTCTCGCCGTCGTCCTCGATGCGCACCGTGTAGGCCTGGTCCTGCGGCGTCAGCCCGTAGAGCGACGGGAGTTCCTGCCACTGCACCTCGTTGACGCGCACGCTGAGCGTGCCGAGCGCGCCGGTCGCGGTCGCCGCAGAGACATACGTCAGCGGCGGCTTCTTGAGCCAGAACCGCTGGTTGGCCCTGCCCGCATCGCCGCTGCCGAGCACTTCGCCGGCAACCGTCTGGCCGTGCGTCGCGTGGACGGTGTTGGCGTTAAGCGTGACCGTGGCGCGGTCGTAGCAGGCCGTCAGCGGGTCTTCGGCCAGGAGAATCGTGTCGTCGCGTTCGACGCGCACGGCGAGGGCGCTGTCGTCGATGATGACGACCTCCCGCACCACCTCATCATCTTCCTCCGCGGGCGCGAGGGCCACCTGGCTTCCGTTCGCGGTCAGCGAGCCGGTCGCGCCATCGCGGTCGATCAGCCGCCAGCCGATGTTGTCGGTGAGCGCGGCGAGCCGCGTCATCAGTTGGGCGGGCAGCAGCGCCTCGCCGCCGAAGGTGGGCGGGGCCAGCATCTGCAGCGTGTCGCCGCTCTTCAGCGTCCGCGTTGTCGCACCGGTGCCGTCCGGCAGGTCAAGTGTCAGCGTCAGGCCATCGACCAGGGTCTTGACCCGCTGCCGCTTGCCGCTGAGGGCCAGCGGTTGGCCGCGGGCGAGGTCCGGGTAGGTTCCGTCGAGGATGATTTCGTGGTCGTACAGCGGGTCCGGCACGGGCTTCTCGGCCAGCGTCAGTTCCTCCGGCTCGACGAAGACCGTCGTCTCGCGCAGCCCGAACGAGGTCAAGCCCAGGTCGGTGTCCAGCACCACGTGCGTCACCTGGCCGGTCAGCAGGTAGTCGGTGCGCGACGCGGTGGCGACGCTCTTGACCTGGTATAGCTCGACATAATGGGCCTTTTCGAGCACCAGCCAGCTCCCAGGCAGCACCTTCGGGTAGGTGCGGTCGAGGTCGATGGCCTTGCCCGCCGGGTTTTTGATGTAGAACTCCGGCCAATCGGTGCCGCAGTTCGAGGGATCTGCGCTGCAATTCGTCGCCGCATCGCCCGTCAGGTAGCCCAGCTTGGTCGTCTGGGCGAGCGGCCGCCAGTCCGGGGCGTTGTGGCCGAACAGGGCGGCACGCGCACGGAAGACGTAGGCGCGGGGGCGCTGTGCGGCCGGGTTCATCGGCCGCGGGGCCACTTCACCGAGCGGCTTGACTTTGACTACAGTGTAGCTGTTGGCCGGATCCGGCGTGGTCACGCGGGTGACCGATTCCAGGATGCGGAAGTCCCAGTGATTGTCATCCTTCGGCGCGGGGTCGTTCAGTCGCTCATCGCCGACAATCAGGATGGCGTCGCCGGCCTCCAGCCGCATGCTGGTGCCTTGGAAGTAGAGCGTGTCCATGCCATGCGCGGGCGGATTCGGCACGCTCAGCCGCGGCCGCAGGGCATTCCACGCCGCGCGCGCGGTGATGTCTGCGGAGGTCTCGAAGGTCTGCGGCAGCTCGTCCTGGCCGGGGATGCTCATCACGCGCGTGCCCGCGTCCACGGCGGCTTCGCTCGGTGCGCCGGGCGCGGTCTCGACGGTGAACGCGAGATGCGTGCTGGCCGCGAGCGCGGGGCTCAACTCATAGCCGATGGCGCGGGCCAGTTCCAGGATGGAGCGCCGCTCCGTGGCCGTGCGCAGGTAGCCTTCGTTGGCGATGCGCTCCTGGTAAAAAGTCAGCACATCCACCGCGACGGCCCACGCGTCGAGGAGCGCCTGCGCGGGGTCATCGTTCGCGCGCGTGGTCAGCCCCTGGGCCAGCTCGATGCGCTCGGCCTCGCGACGGCCCTCTGCGTCCAGGCGCCCCGTAAGCACGTTGAGATACGGGCGGGCCAGCGTGCTGCGCATCGCCTCCAGCGCGTCGCCGTAGGTGCGGATGCGGTACGCGAGGCTCGACAGGCCGGGCCGGTTGTAGAGCACCGGCACGGGGGCCTCGCCCTCGCAGCAGCCGCAGGCATCGTGGGTTATAAACTCGTTCATAGGCCACCCTGCATGATGAACTCGATCTTGCCGTTCTCGGGCCGATTCGGGTCGTTGTCCAGCCGGGCAATCTCCAGCCAGCCCATCGGGATGTAGCCCGCGGCCAGTTCGCCCTGGCTCGGCTGGCCCCACCGCTGGAAGCGGTTCGGCTTCGGCGCGGTGTCGTCCACGTCGACCCACGAGACGCCCGGCACCTGCATCGCCGCGGCGATGAGCTGGCTGAGGTAGACGGGCTGGCCGAAGGTGAAGTTATCCGGGTGGAAAAAGCCGCGCGTTCCATCCGGCAGGCTGCCGCTGCTGAACACGCGGTTGAGCGCCTGGCGGACGTTGGCCTGCACATAGCCGGGCGCAACGCAGACCGTCATCGCGATATCCAGCGAGATGTAGATGGGCATGTCGATCTCGAGGTCGTGGCCCGCCAGCCGGTAACGCTGGAGGAAGTTGCCGATCTCGACCCCGAAGGCCTCATCGCTGCTGCGCACGGGCTCGCCGGCCCGCACCCCGCGGCGGTCCACCGTCACGAACATGGTGTACCAGCTTCCCGTCCAGCGGCGGGTCGCGGTCGCGCGCTGCACCTCCGCATGGCGCTCGGTCATCGCGGCGTAGTCCGCCTCGGTCACCGCGCGCTCCTGCGTGCGGAAGGCCTGCGGCGCGTACAGCCGCACCTGGTCCGCGGATTCGGGGTCCTCGCCGCCGGTCGCGGGCAGCGGGTTGCGCGCGTTGGTGATGCCCGCGGGACCGTTGACCACGTGCGCGAGGCTCTCGGCACCGACATTTCCCGCCCGGCCGTTGCCGTTACGGTAGGTGGCCGTCAGGCCGCCGAGAGGCTGCGCGCCCGAGATGCCGTCGCCGAAGCGCAGCGTCGCCCGGCCATCGTCCTCCGCCTCGGCCACGAAGTCCCGCGCGAAGCGGTCGCTCGCCAGCAGGTCGGGCTGGGGCCGCCAGGCGTCGCCGTTGGGGTCGAGCAAGAAGACGGCAGGCAGGACATCGCGCATCTCCCAACGTGCCGCATCGGCGGCCGGGCCGCCCAGGTTCACGACCGCAGGCTCACCCTGCGCGTCCAGCAGCAGGTCGCCGGAGGCATCCCGCGCGCGGCCCTGCCGCGTCAACGGGCCGAATTCGAGCGGTGGGCGGTAGGTCTGGCCCAGCGCGAGCGGCGCCAGCGCCTCCCCTGCAACCGTCTGGCCGTGGTCGGCCAGCACTACGTTGCCCCGCGCGACCGTCACCGGCACCCGGGCGCCCGTGGCATCTTCCACCGTCCACAGGCAGAGGGGGAAGGGCAGCGCGTCCGCGGAGTCCCACGCAATCTCGATGATTTCGAGCGGCGCCGTCGGGTCGGCCGGGTTAAGCGGGTCGGTGCCGAAGGTGACCTCCGTCAGCCGCACCGCGTGACGGTGGGTCGGGTCGAGGTCTGCGGTCTGGCCGGTGTCGGCCCCGCGCACTTCCTCGAAGATGAGCACGTCGCCCATCTTTAGCTCCCCGTCGGCCACGCGCGTATCCCGGCCCTGGCGCAGCAGGGTCGCACGTGTCGCGGCCTTCGGCAGGCAGCACCGGTCGTCGCCCCAGGTGTGGAAATAGAGCTCGTTGCCGCTCGCGTGCAGCGTGACATCGTGCAGCGTCTCGAACACCAGCGCCCCGCCGGCCACGGCCTGCGTGAATTCCTGGCTGTTCAAGGCCAGCGAGCCGCGCGGCGCGGGAATCTGTGTGAGCAGCGTCGCGCCGGGGTGGCCGCTGTCGGGATCGGCGTCCGGCCCGGCCAGGGTGTCCCCGTCCGCGTTGGAGCCCGTCGCGACCTCCAGCGCGACCCACGCGCGCGCATTCGCGCCATCGTGCATGGGATAGTCGAGCAGCCTGGCGTGCCGCCGGATGGACGTGCGGCGCCGCGCGGTGCCGAGATAGGCCTCCGTGGCGACCGCGTCCTGGTAGTAGCTGAGGTGGTCCGCGGCATAGGCCAACGTCTCGACGATGGCAACGCCGACATCCGCTGGGTTACGCTCCTGCCAGCCGGGCATGGTCACGGCCAGCCGGTCCAGCATCAGGCGGCGGAAGGAGGCATAATCCCGCGCGAGGTAATCAATGACCGGCGCGGTGCGCGTTGTGGGCGGGCACTCGCTTACGGGCTTGCAATCGAACTCGCTGGGACACTCGACCTTGAACGAGAAGTCGATGGCCGAGAGCAGCGGGTCGAAGGGCGGCGCGTCGGTCGGGCGCCGCTCGATGACGAGCCGGTAGCTGGAGAAGTCACCGCGCACGTCCGTACGGACGATGAGCAGGCGGTCGGGCCCAATGGTCGCGGCCAGCGCGTCGATATAGGCCTGCACGGGCGGGTTGACCTGGCCGGCCGCCAGCTTGTCTGCGCGCACGGCCCAATCCACGTTCACCGGCTTGATGCGCACGCCGCCCTCGACCCGGACGCGCGTGCGGTCCAGCTCGGGGATGGCGTGGAAGAAGAGGACGACGAGCGTCCGCTGGCGCAGGGCGACATCGGACTCCTCGTGGTCCAGCACCTCCAGCGCGTCGATGCCGTTGACGACCGGGTTGCCGTCCACCAGCGTGTCGCGCACCAGGGCGCGGCGGCCATTGTCCAGGCAGCGGTACTGTGTCGCCACGTCACACCTCCCGCGTGAAGGTTGCGGCCTGGCGCTGCTGCGTCCTGCGGATGCGGTACTGGACGACGACGGCCAGCGTGGCATCCTCGCTTGTCACCTGCACGGCTTCCACCTGGATCAGTTCGCCCAGCCACTCCTGCAGTGCGCCCTGGACGAGGAACTGCGTGGTCGCGGCCAACTCCGGGCTGTTCGGCGCAAAGACCAGCTGCATCAGGTTCGTGCCGAACGTGGGCCGGTTGACGCGCTCGCCGGGGATGGTGAACAGTACCTGCTCGATGAGGTCACGGATGTGCTCATCGTTGCCGGTCGTGGCGGTCCGGCCGCTGCTGTCAAAGCGGAACGGATAATCGATTTGCACCGGGCGAATCGTTTGCATGCTTTACATCCCCCTCACGCGCACCTGCGTCACAAGTATCTGCAGCGGCGTGCCGGTCGGTGTACAGATAGCCTGGCTCGACTGGACCACGACGGGCACGCCCCCTGCTAGCACGCGCGTCGCGCCGACGACCCACTGCGCGGTCACGCACGGACCGTTGCCCGAGGGCGGCACGAACGCGCAGCCGGCCACAGTGTACGGCGCGCTGATGGTGGCGACGGGCTGGCCGCCGACGAGCACGCGCGGGTTCGGCGCCGTCGGCATGGCCTGTCCGCCGTGCATGCACATCACCGTCGCACCCATGTGAACCAGAAAACCAGGCATAGCACTCCTCTTGATGCGGTTGCAGGTTGGAAAGTTGAAAGTTGCAGGTTGCCGGTAACGTTCAACTTTCAACCTGTAACTTTCAACCGGCCTAGATGACTTCCAGCGCGCCGTTGTTGATTGACACGCTGACAGGCGTGAGCTTGACGCTGGCCGCGCCGACAGTCATCTCGATTCCGCTGACGTTCAGCACCAGCTTGAGCGGCATCGCGACCGCGGGTGGGTTGACCTCGAGCGTGACCCCGCCGATGCCGGGCAGGTCGTCCAGCTTCAGCGTGATGGCGTCGGTCTTCCAGATTTTCGTCTGCGGCAGCGCGGGCATGACCGGCGCTTCGCCGACGCCCCAGAAACAGCCGCTCCAGATGGGGTAGTCCGGGTCGCCGCCCTCGAACTCCACCCAGATGTTGGCGCCGGTGGGCGGGATGGCGAAGAAGCCGACGCCCGACCCTGCGTACGGTACGCAAGGCATCGCCCAGCTCAGGCTGCCGTCGCCCAGCACCGCGGGGCACGATATCTGCACCCGGCCCTGCTGCAGCGGGTCGATGTTGTTCTCGACTTTTCCCCGGTACTTGCCGTAGAAGGTTCGTCCAGGCATGCGCTTCCTCGCTTCGATCCGTCCGCCGCATCTGAGGA
Source organism: uncultured Anaerolineales bacterium (assembly GCA_964614645.1). Lineage (GTDB taxonomy): Bacteria > Chloroflexota > Anaerolineae > CG2-30-64-16 > CG2-30-64-16 > MWBF01. The sequence continues at coordinate 12,557 of CAZTMA010000013.1, read as the reverse complement.
TGCGGTCTCCTCGATTACTCTTTATTCGTTACTCGTCCGTCACGGTATCACCACCGGCACGGTCGACCCCAGCCCCTCGCGCGTCAGTGTGAAGTCCTGGAGATAGTTTTCGCGTTCGATGCGGTGCTTGACGCGCTTGACATACCACAGCCCGTCATAGCTGTATCCCGCACCGCGCAATCCGACGATGCCCCGCGCGTCCAGGATGCCGCCGTAGCGCATCGTGTCCAGCTCGCCTTCAGCCACGACCGCCTCGCTGAACGCATCCGTCTGTCCCTGCGCACGGGCGTAGGCCTGCGCGACGTTCAGCCCGGTTGCGCGGAACTGGCGCAGCGGCACGTTCGGCTGGTTCATCAGGAGCGCGGGGAACGCGGCTAGCGGCGGCCGCAGGCTGGCGAACGTCTTGACGGGCACCTTCTGGTTGGTCAGGCTGTCCTGCACCTGGCCTTCGACCGTCTGCACGCCCAGCGCGTTGTTGCGGAAGCTGATGCGGTTGACGTTGGTCGTGCCGCCGAGCGCGACCGACAGCGCGCGCTGCGGGATGCCGATGCGCGGGGGCGGGCCCCAGTACGCGGTGTTGGTGAACGGCGCAGGGCCGGGCTTGACATAGAAGACGTAGCCGAACCGCTCGGCCATCTCGCGCAGGAATTCGAGGTCCGTGCCCTGCTGTCGCGGGATGCGCTGGATGGGCAGCGGGATGTCCACGCTCGGCGGCGGGATGACCATCGGGATGAGTCCGTACTGCGCATAGGTCGCGATGAGCTTGAGTGCGATAACCAGCTCCGGCTGCGCCGGGTGCTCGACCGGGTGGTCCTGCAGGTCCATCATCACGCTGACATCCTTGCCCATCAGCGTGAGGGTCGACTGTCCCGGCTCCGCGCTCGGGTTGAGCTCCAGGTGCGTGATGATGCCGTCCATCAGCACGGTCGGGATCGCGTTCATCGTGACGACCATGATGACCCGGTTGAACACCTTGAGCAGCGGGTTGGAGACCAGCGCGAAGTCGAGCAGGTCGGTCGGCCCGGATCGTCCCACGCTGAACACGATCTGGAAGCCCGACTGCCCGGAGTCGTCGTGCGTGACCTCGATCCTCTGGAGCGATTCCAGCAGCGACGGCGGCGCAGGCACCGCGACGGTCGGCCCGATCAACAGCGTGAGATAAGAACCTAGGAGCATAATGGCCCTCGATGTCGTTCTTCGTGCAGTGGTGCTGTAAGGGCGAGGTGACCTCGCCCTCACAAGCAGCATCAGCCGCCCTTAGCCGGCCTGCGGGACCGGCACGCGCAGGACTTCGCCCGGCTCGTCTGTCAGGTCCGGCGGATTCATCGCCTCGTTCGCGTCGCAGATGCGCCAGTACTGCTCCGGGTCGCCCAGCGTGCGCGCGGTAATCAGATCCAGCCGGTCGCCCTGGTTGACCGTCACCTCGGCCAGCACCTGCAGGTCCTCGGCCTGGGGCAGGAAGCGGCGGCGCTTGTATGCGACGACCCGGCCGCCGGCCAGCGTCAAAGTCGCAGTCTCGATGTTGGTGTAGCGGCTGGTATGCTCGAACATAGTTACCCTCCGATGCTGGTGCTGAAGGATCCCGAGATGCCGCCCGCCACGTTGCCGGCGCTGCCGACCACGGCCATGACTTCCTTCATGATCTGGTGCGCCAGGAACAGGCTGTAGCCGGGGTGCGTCACGGGCAGGTCGTTGTAGCTGAGCACCCGCATCCCCAGCTGCACGCGCGCCCGGATGGGGTTCAGCAGCGGGTCATACGCTTCCTCGGTGATGCTGAAGGTCGTCAGGCGGACGGGCAGGATACGCTGCGGGCCCCAGATGAAGAGCGTCAGCGGCGCGGCCGGCGGGATGATTTCGATGGTTCCCGCAGCGAGCAGGATCGTGTTGGCGATGACGAGCGCGCTCTTGGGATAGATGAGCATCTCTAGCGCGGCCAGCTGCGGATAGATGCCCATCGTGCCCGCAATCGGGTTGCCATCCGCCAGCTGGTCGGTCGCGTCGATCTCCACGCTCAGCGTGATCGCTTCCTGTGGCGCGCCCTTCAGCCGCAGCGCCTCGGACCGGTCCGCGCCCTGCCCGCCCGCGGTCTGCGGCGTCAGCGTGCGCGTCATCGTGTCCGGGTTGTACTGGAAGATGATGATACTCGCGAGCGGGTTGAGAATATCGATCCCGACGATCGCGCCCTTCATGAGCCGTGGTGAGCTGGATAATGTACCCATACGCCTGTCACTCCGTCATGTCTCTAGAAATGATACGTGAACCCGAGCCCGAAATAGGGCTGCGGCGCGCGCTCCCGCTCGTTCGGGCCGAAGATGTCCGGCCCGGTGTTCGGCGGATTCACCGGAATCCGTGCGCCGAAGTCGATCGACCACACCGGCTGCACGATGCACCGCTGGCCCGCGCCTGCGGCCTTCGCCTTGCTGTACAGGTCGCCGATGGCAGAGCCCAGCTCGACCGCCCGGTCGATCTCCGGCGGCAGGACCGGCCCCGACTCGCCCGGCGCCAGCGGCGTGGCTGCCGGCGGGTTGAGGAAGTTCTGCAGCGCGGTGGTGGCCCGCTGGCCCGCGGCCTGCAACTGCTCCTGCACGGCCGTCGCGTTCGGGATCGTGCAGGTCTTCCTCGTGGACTGGACCACCAGCCCGACCGACATGTTCCCCGTCTCCCGGTTGTAACCGACCTGCGTGCGGATGCGGATATCCGGCTCCGTGTCGAGCGTGATCGCCAGCGAGAAGTTGTTCGGGATGTCCGCAGTCATCGAAAATGTCAGCGTGCCGACATTGCGCAGCTCCACCGGCAGCGTCGCGACGACCTCCGTCGGCAGGTTGGCCTGCAGCCTCAGGTCGCCGTAGCGGAAGAGCAGGCTGGTCATGCTCGGCATGCTGACGGACGGACCGGAAGATCCGGACGAGCCGGGAGGGTCGCGCTGTAGCACCCCCGGCCGCTGCTGGATGACGTGGGTCAGCTCGTGCGCCAACAGCCGCCGCCCCGCGTCCGTGTGCGGCGCATACTCGCCCCCAGCAAACACGATGTCGTGGCCGAGCGTGTAGGCGCGGGCGTTGACCGCATCTGCGGCAGCATCGGCCTGCGGGCCGGTGTGGATGCGCACGCGGCTGAAGTCGTGCAGGCTGCCGCCTGCGGCGTTGAAGCGCGAGCCGAAGAAATCCTGCACCGGACCGGGCAGGGCCTGGCCGCCTTCAGGCACCGTGGCACTTAGAGCGGCCCCATCACCCATGGCCGGCGCAGCGACCTGCCGCTGGATGAGTGCATCCTCCGGCTCGTCGCTGCACGTCGGGCATTCCTGCCGCTGCATGGCCGGCTCCGGCATGCGGAGGATCGCTTCGCTTACCCGGTCGGCCTCCTGCTCGAAGGGATCACCTGGCACACTCACCCTCGGTTTGGCCTGGATGCCTGCCGGACGGTGGAAACCACGTTCCAGGCCTGCGAGGTCGTGCCAGCCTTCGGCTGGCCTGAGACCTCGCAGGTTGGCTGCCGGAGCGCGTGCTGCGGTGCGTGTTTCTGCGCGCACTGGACTACTCATGGCGGACCTCTTTAGGGTTACCGGCATCTGCCGTGTTTCCAGCGCTCGCGTATAACGCCTGCGCGACCTCGCTGCCGATGGCCGCGGGCGGTGCGGCCGGCATGACCTCGAACTGCCCTGCGTCGAGCCGGTCGATCTGCGCGCCCTCGGCCCAGCCCGGCGGCAGACCGCGCTCCGCAAGCAGCCCGGACAGCGCCTCCTCGACGGCCTGGGCAATGGCGCGGCGCTGATGCGGCTCGAAGCCGTGCAATACCAGTTCTTCGATGTGCAGCTCGATGGCCTGCGGCTGTGTCATCCGGTCTACCCCCATCCGCCGATCTCGGCTTCGGTCAGCGGGCGTTCGAGTTTCGCATATTCAACACGCGCCGCACGCAGCAGATGCCCCATGCGCACCGGCTCGTTCGCATCCGCGGCGAGGAACGCAGCATAGATGGCGATGTTGCGGATGTTGCCGCCCGCGATGTTCAGCCGGGCCAGCCGTGCCACATCCAGCCCGTCCGTGGGCGTGTCCGCAGGGAAGACGCGCCGCCAGATCTCGGCCCGCTGTGCTGTGTCCGGAAACGGGAACTGCACGACGAAGCGGATGCGCCGCAGGAAGGCCGGGTCGAGCGCATCGCGCATGTTCGTGGTCAGGATCGCCAGCCCGCGGTAGCTCTCCATGCGCTGCAGCAGGTAGCTGACCTCGATATTCGCATAGCGATCATGGCTGTCCTTGACCTCGCTGCGCTTGCCGAACAATGCATCGGCTTCGTCGAACAGCAGAATCGAACCCCCGCCCTCCGCGGCGTCGAACACCCGGCGTAGGTTCTTCTCCGTCTCCCCGATGTACTTGCTGACGACCTGGCTCAGGTCGATGCGGAACAGGTCCAGGTTGAGCTCGTTCGCCAGCACCTCCGCGGCCATCGTCTTGCCGGTGCCGCTCGCGCCCGCAAACAGGACGCTGATGCCCAGCCCGCGCATGCCCTTACCTGCAAACCCCCACGTCTCGTGCACCTTGACCCGCTGGCGCACATGGACGGCAATCTCGCGCAGGATCTGCCGCTGGGTCTCCGGCAGCACCAGGTCATCCCAGGCCGCGGCCGGTGCAATGTGCTGGGCCAGGTTCGCCAGCCGGGGCCGCGCCTGCACGCGACAGGCATCCCACAGCGCGGACTCCAGTTCGCGCGGCCCATGCCTGAGGTGGGGCTGGCTGGCCGAACGGCTCAGCACCTGGAGGCATGCGGCCCGGATGGCCGGGCCTTGCAGGCTGAAGTGCCCGACCAGCGTGTCCAGGCTGCCGTTCAGCCCAACGGCCGCGTCGCCCAGCTCGCGCTCCCACAGGTCGCGCTGCTCGGGCGTAGATGGCTGGCGCACTTCGAGGGTCAGCAGCGTCCGGTGAGATGCCGTGCGTCGCTCGCGGCCCGCGACGAACAGCGGGCTGGCCGCGGCCTCGATGAACCGGCTGATGGCGGCCTCGCGCGGCGCGTCGGTGAGTTCCAGTTCGCCGCCGTCAAGCAGCAGCGCGCTGTGGTTCAGAGCCGCCTCGCGCGTCCATAGCCGGACCAGCGCCTCGTGCTCGCGCGGGTCCACCGGCAGCACCAGCGCAGGCAGCACGTGGAGCGCGAGCCCCAGCCGGTCGCACGCGGCCATCGCAACGGCAAGCTGGCCCGCCGGGTCCTCGCCGCAAAGCTGGATGACGGGGGGGCGGCTCCCCGCGGCGCCCTGCGTCCAGGCCGCAACGATCTGCTCTGCGAGATCCTGCTGCGAGGCTGCCAGGCTCTCCCGTTCGAGGTCGCCTGCAGGCCGCACCAACCCGGCCAGCCGTTCATCCAGGCCCTGATCCGCAGACGCGTGATGCACGCCCAACAGGTAATGGAGCACGCGCTCGTCGATGCGCAGCGGGGAGGTGGTCAGCGCGTTGCCGGGGCCGACCTCGATCAGTCGCCAATGGCGCAGCGGGCCGTCGGGCGCAAGAGCGCTCCAATGCGCGCCGTCCAGTGTGGCCAGCGCCAGGCTGAAGGTCGCATAGGTCCGGGCCGGATCGTGCTGCGCCTCTGCACATAGCCCCGCGAAACGGCTGTCCAGCTCGACGCCCGCGCACAGCAGGAGCAGGCTGCGCTCGAAGGCTGACAGGCCGAACGTAGCTGCCAGGGTGTCCAGCGCGGGTGCGGAGGACATGCCTGCCGCCAAGTCCCCCAGGTCCTCCGCCGGTTCACCGGGTTGGCCCGTGACATAGTGCTCCAGCGCCGCGCGCACCTCTGCCAGCGCCGCTGCCAGGTAGTCCTGGTTGGCCTGCGTCCAATCTCCGGCAGGCCAGCGCGGCGATGTGCGTTCGTCCGTGTTCACGATAACATCCAGCATCACGTATGACTCCATCAGGATCGTTCGCATCTAAGGATGCGAACTCCTCACCTCTTCACCCGTTCACCCGTTCACCCTGTCACACCGTCATCCTCGGGCCGGTGTAGAGGCCCGTGTTGTCCGCGACGAGCGGACTCTCGGCGCCGTCCACCTGCACGCGCACCAGGTAGTCGCCCGGTGCGACGCCGCTGAACACGAAATGGACGCCCGGGCCCGGGACGACGAGCAGCCGGTCGTCCAGCCGGCCGACGCGCGCCTGCGTGAACGCGGGCGTGACGTGCGCGGCGCGCAGCCCGGTCTCCAGTGCAGCGCGGGCCGCGTCGAGTGTGGCCAGCGCACCCTGGATGACCACCTCGTGCGGGTCGTCGCTGCCGATGGTCACCCGCAGCCGCGCCGGGTCCTGGCTGACGCCGCCGAAGCCGGGCAGGTCCGCAGACAGCGCGCCCCACGCGGGGCCGCCGCTGCGCAGCCCCAGCTCATCCACTGCCGGGTCGCTGCCCGCAGCAGCGAAACTCGCCGTGCCGGCCAGGTCGCCGGCCAGCACGAACAGCCGGTCGCCCAACCGCAGGACGCGCGCCGCAGTGAAGGCTGCGCTGGTGTGCGCGGCGTGCAGCCCCGCCTCCAGCGCGGCGCGCGCTGCGTCAAGGTTGGCGGGTGCGCCGCCGATGGTCACATCGTGCGGCCCATCGCCCGCCAGTGTGGCGAGGAGGTGGGCCGGGCTGTTGGTCAGGCCGGCAAATCCCGTGAGCGGAGCCGACAGCACGCCCCAGGCCAGCACCGGGTTTGCCAGCCCTAGCTCCGTCAGCGCAGGATCGCTGTTGGCCTGCGCAAACACGATGGAGTCGCCCGCCGCGCTGGATGGATTGAGGCTGTAGCTGTGCGGCCGCGTGCCTGGCGCGGGGTTCAGCTCGTTCAGGAGCAGCACGGTGCGCTGTCCAGTGCCCGCGACGGGGTCCGTCAGGACGGCCAGGTTCGGGGCGGAATACTCCAGCCCGGTGATGGTTGGGTGCAGCACGAACGCGGCTGCATCCGACGCAAACCCGCGATGCTCGACGGGCGGCGTGCCCATCTCGAGATAGTGCAGCACCTGGAGGACCTGCACGCCCGCACGCAGGGCGTCCGCCCGCAGCGCGGGCAGCGCGACGGCAATCTGCCTGTCGGTGATGTCCTCCGGCCGCGGCGTGACCTCCAGCCTGCTGATGCTGACGCGCGTGATGTCCCCGCGCAGCTGCGTCCCGCGGATGTGCAGGCGGCTGCTCCGGACGATGGGCCGGCCCGCGTCCTCGGCTGCTGCGACCTGCTCGATGAGCGCGCGGCGGAACGGTACGGCGTAGACGTTGTAGTCGCGCACGGGCAGCGCGGGCTGGGGCGTGCCCTCGTCCGGCTCGACCAGCACGACCGACGCCTGGTAAGCCATGGAGAGCGAGTAGCTCGTCTGGAAGAAGACCGACCAGAGTTTCGACAGCTCCTCCAGGTTGAGGCTGAGAGGTGCAAAACGCACCACCTCGACCTGGTCGGCCAGGTTGGAGCCGACCAGGAAGTTATAGGTGTCGGTCGGGTCCTGCGCATTGCGGACGAGCGTGCGGATGAGGTCGCGCGAGAGCAGCGGGCGCAACTCCAGCGCGCCGACCGCGGCCGCGAGCAGCCGCTGCGGCTGAAGCTGTGACTCGTCGCCGTAAAACGTCAGGAGATAATGCAGGTCCAGCCCCGCCTGGGCGCGCTGCGCCAACCCACCGTCCGAGCGGCGCAGCGGCAGGTCCGCGTTGCGCCAGGACCCGTTGGGCATGACGTTATACAGGTACAGGTTGACCCGCGCCTCCGGCGTCAGGCCGGTCGGCGTGTCGGGCCGCCTGGTGGTGACCCGCGCATCCGTAATCGCGCGGCGCAGGGCGGGCAGCAGCAGCTCCGCAAACCCGGCCGTAACAGTGGCAATCGCCAGATTGTTGCTCATCAGGCTCCCCCCCGACCCTGCTTCAGATAGTCATCCAGAGAGAGCGGCGGTCCCGACACCGGCGGCGCGAGGCGCTGAGTCCGGGGCGCCTCGACCACCGGCGGCGGCAGCACCGCGCGCACCTCGACCCGGCCGATGGTGACCCGGACGATGGGTGGCTCCGCAGCCGCAGGCGACTGCGCCGACTGGGCCATTCCCGGGCCGGGCAGCCCAGCCTGCCGCACTGCCGGTGTGACCGGCGGATGCGGGTGCACGGCGCGGCCCCCGGCAGCCTCTGGTCCGGCGTCACCCTCAGACTGGAGTCGAGGCTTCAGCCGGTCAGGCTGGTTACGGGAATCTATTCCCCCAGGAGTGTTGGCACGCCCACCGGTTGCAGCCTCGACGCCGCTGATGTTCGATGCCGCAGCTCGGCTCGCCTCACGGGACAGGTCACCCCCGGTCGCGGCATCCGGAGCGGGCCAACGACTTGACGCCCGTGGTGAGATATCGCCAGGCACAGTATCGCGTGCGGTCGCACGACTCAGCACGGACGACGAGACATCATCAGTCGCAGCATCCTGAGCGGGTCGACGGCTCAACACCGGCGATGGGATATCGCCAGTCGAAGGATGTGGTTGAAGCGCTGGCGCCAGCCGGTCAGCCTGGTCATGGGCGTCCGCGCCCCGGGCAGGCGCCGATCTGGTGATCGGCGTTCCCTGTACGTTCGACGCTGCCGCGCGACTCACGGCAGGCGACGAGATATCGCCCCTCGAAGCATCCTGAGCGGGTCTGCGGCCCAACGCTGATGAAGAGATATCACCAGTCGAAGGATGCGGCTCCAAGCGCTCAGACTGCCCCGCTGCCTGGAGTCGAGGCTTTAGCCGGTCAGGTTGGGTATCGGCGTCCACGCCCCCGACGGCGGCCGATCTGGTGATCGGCGGTCCCGGCACGCTCGAATCAGGCAGGTCGTAGGCGCCTGTGTCCGCGACGCCAGCATCGCTGCCCGTCGTAGCCGCCAGCGCTAGGCCGGATACCGGCACGGACATCGGCTCGAAGAGCGACACCGGCCGCGGCATGACGAAGCGCTCCCTGTCAGGTGCGCTGGTCGTACGTGCCAGCAGGCTGTCCAGATAATGCATCATCCACCGGCCATTTCAAGATAGTACTGCCGCCGCCACGCGGGCAGGGCCAGGATATCGGCCTCGCGCCAGCCATAGGCCGACGCCAGCACGTGCACCTGACGCAGCGTGTGGTGCGCCCAGGTGGTCAGTTCGTTCCAGAAAAACGTCACGATGTCGAAGAGCGGCTGCCATGCGTGGCCGCAGGCCGGGCAGGCCAGGCTCAGCTCGATCTCGGCCTGCGGGTCGACGACTTCCAGCGCAGCATCCACCGCTTCTGAGATGGCGGCCTGCAGCGCTTCGCTCAACGGCGCCGCAGTCTGTGCTTCGGCCTCCGGCGCCAGGTCCGGCGGATTGAGGGCTGTCACTGAGACCAGACAGCGCGCCAGCAGCGCCTCGCGGGTCGCCGCACCGTTTCCGGCGACGGCCAGCAGGTCGGTGCTGTCCGGCACGCGGAACACGACCTCGTGGCCGTCCACCGCCAGCATGTGAGGCGGGGGCGGACCGTCTGCAGGGGCAGGGCCGCCGGTGCGGACATCCGCCACGTCGAAGGCCAGCTCCATCTCCGCCCCACATTCGGGGCATGCCACCACCCCCGCAACGTGCGGCCCGAAGGTCCGCTCGTACAGCGTCAGCAGCAGGCCGTCGCGCTGGCCGATGGTCAGCCGGCCAAGCGTTTCCGCCTCGAACTCCGGGCAGGCCGGACTCAGGAGCAGGAGCGCGCGACGCGGCGGCGGCTGCGCATACCCCTGCGCCCAAACGTCCAGCAGCTCGATGGCTGTCAGGCTGCGCACGGCGCTTATGCCGGCTCAGTGAACGACGGCTCGGTCGGCTCGGCCACCTCGTAGTCGCGCTCCCAGCCCTCGTTCTCCAGCTTGATGGTCTGGATCGCGACGGCATTGGCGTTGGCGTCCAGGTCAGGCAGGGCTTGAAACTCCGACACCCAGCAGCGGTATACCTTATAGGCGAGCACCAACTGGCCGGCCTCGTTGTACACCTCGATGATGATGTCCTTGCGGAAGTCCTTGAGCGAGACCTCGGCCCCCAGGCCCGAGCCGAAGTTCCAGACCTTGTTGGCCCACTGCTCGAATTCCTTGTCGTGGGTGACTCCGCGCTCTAGCGTGATGGCTTCGTATTTCGAGCGGCCCGGCGACTTGCGGCCTGAGCTGGGATCGCCGCCTTCGCGGTGCTCGACGACCTCGGTCGTGCGCTTGAGCGCGCCGACCTTGCTCACTCCGGCCACATAGCGGCCATCCCACTTGACGCGGAACTTGAAGTTCTTATAGGGATCGAAACGCTGGGCATTGACGCTAAATTGGGCCATGATTGCCTCCTTATGCCTGGGTCAATTAGGCCAAGATTTGGCCCGCCATCTGCTGGATCTTGACGATGACGAACTCGGCGGGCTTCAACGGCGCGAAGCCGACGAGGATGTTGACGATGCCGAGGTTGATGTCGGCCTGGGTGGTGGTGTCCTTGTCGCACTTGACGAAGTACGCCTCGCGCGGGGTGACGCCCTGGAACGCGCCCTGCCGGAACAGCCCCTGCATGAACGCGCCCACGTTGAGCCGGATCTGCGACCACAGCGGCTCGTCGTTCGGCTCGAACACGACCCACTTGAGCCCCTGGTACAGGCTCTCCTCGATGTACAGCGCCATGCGCCGGACCGGGATGTACTTCCATTCGCTCGCCTTCTGGTCCGCGCCGTCGAGCGTGCGCGCGCCCCACGCGACCGGCCCGATGACCGGGAAGGTGCGCAGCACGTTGATGCCGATGGGGTTCAGCGCGCCGTTCTCCAGGTCGGTGAGCTGCACGGGGAGCGTGACGTTGCGCAGCACGGCCTCCGTGCCCGCAGGCGCCTTCCAGATGCCGCGGGTCGAGTCCGTCCGGGCATAGACGCCCGCCAGCGTGCCGCTGACCGGGACGTTGCGCGGGCGGTTGCCGTTTGCCACGTCCGGGATCAGCACACGCGGGAAGTACACCGCCGCGTTCTTCGAGCGCAGCCCGTCGTTGGCGGTCATCCACGTGATCATCTCGGCCTGCTGGTCAACGGATTCGGGGATGTCCACTATCAGGAAGGCGCGCTTCTCCTCGCAGTAGTCCAGCGCGTTGGTCATCAGGCTCGTGAAGCCGCCCGTGTCCAGATTGGCTGCGGCCGGCAGACAGAGCAGGTTGAAGATATCGGGCGCGATGGCGTCGAGCGCGTACAGGCCGGCCTTCGGCGCTGTGGCCGTGCCCGCGAGCAGGTTAGCGTCGGGCGTGCCGCTGTCCGCGCCCCCGGTCAGGTTCTGCCACGCGGTATCCGGGACGCCGCCGCTGCTCGTCGGGGTGGCGAGCGTGGGCAGTCCGCCCAGGCCTGCTTCGGTCAGGTGCACCATCTGCGAATCGGCGTTGACCACCGAGACCCCGTAGCGCGCATCGGTCGTGGTCGTGCTGAGGTTGCGGAAGCTCTCGGTTGCCAGCACGAGCACCTTGCCGTTGCCCAGGTCCCGGATCTCTCGCGCAAACAGGTTGTAGCGCCCGCTGCCCGCGTCGGTCACGGCCACCTGGAGGTTGTCGCCCCAGGCGCCGGGGTTGGCCGCTTCGACCGTCAGCACCGCGCCGCCCCCGTAGCCGCCGTTGAGTTCCACGCTGGAAGCCAGGGCCGCGCTGGTCGCCACGCGCACCACCCACGCAATCTGCCCCCCATTCAGGTAGTATTGCTGGATGGCGTAGCTGGCCTCACTGGCCGGATGGACGCCGCCGAAGATGCGCTCGAAGTCGGCAAAGCTGGTGATCCGGACGGGCAAGTTGACCGGCCCGCGGAGAAAGACATCCACGAAGGCGGTGTTGGACGTGCTGACGCCCGTGATCGTGCGCACGCCGCTGGGTACTTCCTCGATGTAGACACCCGGGTAAGTGTACGGACCTGGCATGTTCTATCCTCCTGATTGATCTCCAGAAGCACCTCGTAGGGGCCGACCTGCGTGTCGGCCGAAGCCGACCCGTGTGCCGGCCCGGGCCGACACGCAGGTCGGCCCCTACGAGGGCTAACTACCGCAGCGATTCCCAGAGCGCCAGGTGGCGCTCGGCTGACCGTTGACAACTGTTCGCATGGCAGTATTCGCGGGCTGCGGATGTGATGTCATCGCGCAGCTTGGTATCGTCCAGCAGGCGCCGGATGCCCTGGACAAGGTCGGTAGGTTGATAGGTGGCCCCGGCCAGCTCCTCGAACCAGCGCGTGGCCGACGTCAGCACCGGCACGCCCGACGCCAGGCCGACATGGACCGCGCCGCTGGCCGAGGCGTAGGGTATGTCGTCGTACCAGAATACGAGGATATCGGCCTCCGCTGCCAGCCGCCGCGCAATCTCCTCGGACGGCAAGTACTCGCGCACCCGGCGCACCGGCAGCCCGGCGGCCGCCTGCTCCCAGGTGGCCTCGTTGTGCGCGGACTTCGAGTGGCTGAACAGCAGCAGTTCCGCCTCCTCTCCGCTGTCCTGCAACGTGCGCAGCGCATCGAGCAGCTTCCAGAAGCCCTTGTAGGCCTCGAGAAAGCCGAACGCGCCGATTATCCGACTGCGCGTCCGCTTGCGCGTGGGGAACCAGGTGTGGCAGCCGTAGGGGATGTGTTCCACCCGCTGCCTGGGCCAG
>CAZTMA010000012.1:0-54213 GCA_964614645.1 uncultured Anaerolineales bacterium | reverse complement strand
CGGGGGCAGCGGTCTTCCGTTTGCCAGCCAGGTCATGCCTGCCCAGGGGAAGGCCAGCTCGACCGTCCACCCGCGGCTCACGGTGTAGCGGTCGTTCAGCACGCCGTCCACATGCACCGCACTCTTCAACCCAGGGAAGTCCCAGTCAAGGAAGGCCCAACGCAGTCCCCGCGGATGCGTCCCGCGCCAGAAGGTGCGTCCCTGGCGGTCGTAGTCGCCGCCGAACGTCAGCCCCTTGCGCTCCAGCACGTCGAACTCGGGCACCTCGAAGCGGCTGCCGTGCTTGTATGCGTCATGCCAGATGAAGAACACCTCGTAGACCGTGCCCGCGGCGTTGATCTCGAATTCGTAGTAGCAGTCGCCGCCGTCGATAAAGACCTCGACATCGTTCTCCACGAACACGATGCTGTCCCGCTCGGTCTGGTGCGCTTCAGGAAAGGGCTCCTCGACCCAAAAGCTGATGTACAGGTTCTCGTCATCCCACAGCGCCGCGGCGCGTGTGTCGAAGTAGCCCGGCTCGCCCGTTGTCATGTCGACGAACCGCGGGGATTTGGGCGCGGTAGCCCAGGCCGCCTCGTCCAGGAGGCCGTCCACTGTGATCGGCACACTGGTGCGGTAACAGGTGTAGTGCGCGATATCGGCTTCGGTGCAGCCGGTGGAGTGATCTGTCATATTGCTCCTCTATGGCCTGGCGACGGCAAGTGTGAAGTCTGCGAAGACAGACTTGTTCGGGTTGCGAAGCAACACGGTGGCCGTGGTTTAACCGCCCGAACTATTCGATCTTCGGCACGCGCCAGTTCTCGCGCCACACGGAATCCTCCGGCGGCGGACCGCCGGTCCAGAGGTCCTGCATGGTGCGGAACGACGGCAGCGCGGGACGGATGACCGTATCCCACAGATGTTCGGTCTGCTCGTAGGTGCGCAGTTGGATGGCGGGTCGGTCAGCGTCGTACGCGGCAAGCAGTTCACCGGCCTTCGCGGCCAGCCAGCGCACCTCGTCTGCGACCATGCGCTCGCCGGTTATCCGGTTGGCCTGGGATGCGTTGCGGCCCATTGCAAAGTGCGCCGCGTCGCCCGGCTCCGCCGGCATCCGCGAGACGTCCACACACTCGGGCTCCAGCGCCCACAGGAGCGACGTCTCGACCTTGCCCGCATGGTCGCCGCCGCTGTGACCGTCGTTGTCGAAGCCGGGCGTGTTGGCCTCGAAGTCGGGCAGGGCGTACATACGCATCGCAACATAAGGCTGCACCAGCTCCACGAGGCGGTTCAGGTCCTCCCAGTTCGGCCCGTAGTGTCCCGTCAGCAGGATCGCAGCGTGAAAGCCGAGCACGTCCGCCGCACGGAGGTGATAGAGGACGTTCTTGAAGTGCACCCACGGTGGAACGCACGTCAGCCAAGCGCGCTCGACCTCACCGACGTAGCGTGCGGACCAGGCCGCGTAGCCGCCGAGTCCGTGGATGTGCCAGTAGTCGACGGGCGCGACGATGCCTCCGTGCTGCTGCGCGGCGCGACACGCGATTGCATGGGCCTTGAGTGCATCCAGACCCACCGCGTTCTGCGGGCCGTGCGGCTCGCACAGGCCGTAGGGCAGGTAGACGAGCGGGCAGGCGGCGAACGCGGCCTCCAGCTCGTCAGGGAACATCCGTTCCCAGCGGACCTCGCGGGGCACAGGGCTGGCGCTCATCGGTTCACCATCCTTCGTCGGAGGGGAAGACGTTCGCATACTTCGTGCTGCTGCGCGGCTCGGCCATCATGCCGGCCACGGCATCGCGCCAGGCCGCGTAGTGCTCGGTCGCCTTGTGCGCGGCGGTGGCTTCCTGCGTCCGGTAGACCTCCACGAGCACGAAGCGGGTCGGGTCGTCAGCCTGCTGGATGACGTCGAAGCGCGCGATGCCCGGCTCCTGGACGCTGTGGCTGGCGTTGGCGATGCTGGCCGCCTTGAACGCATCCACAGACTCCGGCTTGACATGCACGTAGACGAAGACGACTAACATGAAGGGACTCCTTTGCATTGAACCGCAAAGACGCGAAGTACGCTAAGTTGACTCAGAGTCTTTGCGCCTTCGCGGTTCATTTCCGGTCGGACAGCAGCCGCGTGCCCAGGATGCCGAGGATGAGGCAGAAGGCCGCGGTGAACCCGAACATCGGGCGCAGGCCAAACGCGCCGGCCAGGATGCCGCTAAACCAGGGGCCGGCAAACATGCCGATGGCATAGACTGCCTGGTGCAGGCCCATCGCGGTCGCACGCTCCGGCCCGTCGACGAAGCGGATGCTCGACCCCATCAGCACGGGATAGCTGACACCGGTCGCCGCGCCGATGAGTATCTGGATGGCGTACAGCCAGCCCACCGACGGCGCAATGACCAGGCCGGCGATGGCGATGCCGAGCAGCGCGAAGGTGTAGGTTACGATGCGCCGGGGCGGAAAGCGCCGCGACAGTGCAGTGACGATCAGGTTGCCAGCGGTGTAGAAGGCCAGGCTGATGGTGGAAAGCAGGCTCAACGTGACATCGGTCGCGCCGAGATTGCGCGCCAGGATCGGGATGAAGCCGAAGCTCGTTGCCCACGCACCGTACTGGCTCAACGCGGAGAGCAGCGCGGGCAGCAGCACATCGCTGCGCCGCACGAGATGCCCGAGGCTGGCGAGCGATGGCTGCTTTCGAGGCTGCGGGTCCTCGCGGATGGGCAGCAGCAGGAGGATGGCCGCGCCGGCCACCACTGCCGCGACGGTGAAGGCGAGCCCGTAGCCGCCCTGCGCGTTGAGCGTGCCGTTCAGCCCGGTCGCGGTCATCCGTCCCAGGGAGCTGGCGACCGTGAGGATCGCGCTCGCCATGACCGCTTCTTCCGGCTTGAACAGCGCGCTGAAGATGACGACCATCGGGACCCAGGCAGCCGCAGCGAAGCCCGTCAGCCCCCGGCCGACCGCGAGGCCGGGAATCGTCGTGCTGCTCGACATGACCCACGCGCCCAGCGCAGCCATGACCAGCCCGCCGAGGATGAAGGGCTTGCGCCGGCCGACCCAATCTGCGGCCAGGCCGAGCGGAAAGCGCAGGACCGCCTGCCACAGGCCATACATCGAGAGCACCGTGCCGACCGCGGCAAGGTTGCCGGTCACGCCGGTCACGTAGGTCGGCAGGGTGGGCACGTAGAAATAAAGAGCGGCCCAAAAGAGGTAGGCGGCGATGACATACAACACGATGCGCACATTGCGGCTGAAGGCGAGCGCGGGCGTCTGTGTCGGGTGCGGGACAGGTTGGGTCAATGCGGTTTCCTTGCGCGAAGCTGGTGTAGACGGCGGATGAACGAGTGTTGTGCCAGCCGCAGTATAGCCCGCGCCGCGCGGCGTGTCAAACCGGCTTGCGGTGACAGGGCGAACGGGTAAAGAGGTGACAGGATGAACAGGAGACGGGGTGAACAGGTGATGTCGGTTTGCGGGCGACGCTTTCGATCCACCTCTTCGCGTCATCCCCACTTATGAAGATTGCGCCCGTACACATCACCTGCTCACTCCGTCACCTGTTCACCTGTTCACCATCCTCCGCCTCGGTGACGCCTTCGTTCGCGGCTTCCAGCGCCGCGACCTGCTCGACCGGTGCGACGCGCCAGAAAATCGGGAGCTGGTTGCCCCAGTCGTCCAGGATCATGCGCGCGCGCGGGCTGCCGGTCAGCGCGAGGTGGCTCTCCAGCAGGCCGCGCAGCTCGGCCTCGTGCTCGGGCCGCTCTATCCGCCGCAAGCTGACGAGCTGTGTGTTGGCGTGCGCGGGCATCCGCTCGTGGTTGTCGTAGAGATACGCCACCCCGCCCGTCATGCCCGCGCCGAAGTTGCGGCCGGTTCTGCCCAACACGACGACCATGCCGCCGGTCATGTACTCGCAGCCGTGGTCGCCGACGCCCTCGACGACGGCCCGCGCGCCGGAGTTGCGCACCGCGAACCGTTCGCCCGCGCGGCCTGCCGCGTACAACTCGCCCGCGGTCGCGCCGTAAAGCGCGGTATTGCCCAGGATGACGTTGTGGTGCCAGACATACTGTGCCTCCGCGGGCGGCCGGATGCTGAGCACCGCGCCCGCCAGCCCCTTGCCCACGTAGTCGTTCGCCTGCCCGGTCAGCCGCAGGGTCAGCCCGTGGATAGCAAAGGCGCCGAAGCTCTGCCCCGCGCTGCCGTGCAGGTCCACGACGATGCTGCCATCCGGGAGGCCCGCATCGCCGTAGCGCCGGGCCAGCTCGCCCGACAGCCGCGCGCCGACGGTGCGGTCGGTGTTGCGAATGGAGTAAGACAGGGTTACAGGTGGAAGGTGGAAGGCTGAAGGTTGGGAACCTGCTACCTGCAACCTGGAACTTGCAACCTCAAGCGCGTCCGCGGCCAACCGGTCGCCCAGCGGGGAGGTGCGCAGGAGGGGGTTGCGCGGGTCCACGTTGCGGCGGACGTTGCCGGTGTCCGGCACCCACAGCAGCGGCGCAAGGTCCATGTTGCCCGCGTCCGCACCGACCACGACCTGGTGGAGCAGTTCGGTGTGGCCGATGATCTCGTCTAGCGTGGCCGCGCCCAGGCTGGCGAGCAGCTCACGCACCTCCGCTGCGACCTGGGTCATGAAGTGCATGACCATCTCCGGCTTGCCGGGGAACTTGGCGCGCAGGTCCTCGCGCTGCGTAGCGATCCCGACCGGGCAGGTGTTGTTATGGCACGCGCGCGCCATCTTGCAGCCCGCAGCCACGAGCGCGGCCGTGCCAAAGCTGAACTCGTCCGCGCCGAGCAGCGCGGCGATCACCACGTCGCGGCCCGTCTTGAAGCCGCCGTCCACCCGCACGCGCACCCGGCCCCGCAGGCCGTTGACCAGGAGCGTCTGCTGCGTCTCGGCCAGGCCGACCTCCCAGGGCGCGCCCGCGTTCTTGATCGAGCTGAGCGGCGACGCGCCGGTGCCGCCGTTGTAACCGCTCAGGTGGATCAGGTCCGCGTGGCCCTTGGCGACGCCTGCCGCGATGGTGCCCACGCCCGCCTCTGCGACGAGCTTGACGGAGATGGTCGCCTGCGGGTTGGCCTGCTTCAGGTCGAAGATGAGCTGCGCCAGGTCCTCGATGCTGTAGATGTCGTGGTGGGGCGGCGGGGAGATGAGCGCGACCCCTGGCGTCGTGTGGCGGATGCGCGCGATCTCAGCGGTGACCTTGTGCCCCGGCAACTGGCCGCCTTCGCCGGGCTTGGAGCCCTGCGCCATCTTGATCTGCAGCTCGTCCGCGGACATCAGGTAGGCCGGCGTCACGCCGAAGCGACCCGACGCTACCTGCTTGATTCGGCTGTTGCCCTCGGTGCCATACCGTTCCGGGCCTTCGCCGCCCTCGCCGCTGTTGCTGGCGGCGCCGAGCCGGTTCATCGCGATGGTCAGCGCCTCGTGTGCCTCCGCGCTGAGCGCACCGTGCGACATAGCCGCGGTGGAGAAGCGGCGGACGATGGCCTCGACTGGCTCGACCTCCGCGAGCGGGATGGGCGTCCGGCCCTCCGTGTTGAACGCCAGCAGGTCGCGGATTTCAAGCGGCGCGCGGCCCTGCACGAGCCGTGCGTAGTCCTGGTAGGCGGTGGACAGCGCCCCGTTCGTTGCCGGGCTTTCGTCCTTCGCCTTCCGGCCCAGTCCCACGACCTCGTGCAGCGAGCGCACGACCTCGGGGCTGAACGCGTGCTGCTCGCCCCCGCGCCGCGATTTGTAGAAGCCGTAGCTATCGAGCTTGGGCTCCGGCGTCGCTCCGTTCGATGGGCCAGCGGTCGCATCGTGAAGCGGCCCAATCACATTGGGCGTCCCAACTACGTTGGGCTTGGGGAACGCGTTGCGGTGCCAGACGAGCACATCGCGCGCCAGATCGTCCTCGGTGATGCCGCCGAGCCGGAAGTTCTCGGTCCCGGCGAACGCGGCCTGGATTAGTTCCTCGCTCAGGCCAACCGCCTCGAAGACCTGCGCGCCGCAGTACGAGTCGAGCGTAGCGATGCCCATCTTGGACATCGTCTTGAGGATGCCCTTCTCCAGCGCCTTGACGAAGTTATGCTGCGCATCTTCGAGCGTCAATCCCTGGGTATGGCGCCCGCCCTCGGCGAGGGCCTCTTCGATGGCCTGGAAGGCCAGCCAGGGATTGATGGCGTTCGCACCGTAGCCGAGCAGCGCGGCGCAGTGGTGCACCTCGCGCGGCTCGCCGCTCTCGACGATCAGGCTGGCGTGCATGCGCTCGCCCGCGTCGATCAGGCGGTGGTGCACCGCCGCGACCGCGAGCAGCGACGGGATGGGCGCGCGCTGCCGGCTGACCGCCCGGTCGCTCAGGATAATCAGGGTGTTGCCCGCGCAGGCTGCGGCGACCGCCTGCGCGCACGCGCGCGCCACGGCCCGACGCAGCCCGGTCACTCCGTCCGTGACCGGCCAGGTGCAATCGATGGTCGCGGTGCGCAGCGCCGCAAGGCGCGGGTCCTGCCCGGCCAAATCAGGTGCAAGTTCACCCTCGCCGCCCACGCGGCGCAGCGCGGCCAACTCTTCGTCGGTCAGGATCGGGCCGCGAAGCTCCAGCAGGCGGGCGGCCTCGGGCTTCTCCTCAAGATAACACCCGCGGCGGCCGAGCCGCTGGCTCAGCGACATGACCGTCTCCTCGCGCAGCGAGTCGATGGGCGGGTTGGTGACCTCCGCAAACCGCTGCCTGAAGTAGTGGAAGAGCGGTCGCGGCACCTCGGAGAGCACGGCCGCGGGCGTGTCGTCGCCCATCGAGCCGACCGGCTCACGGCCCTCGCGCCACATCGGGCGCAGCACGACCAGCAGTTCCTCGCGCGTGTAGCCGAACGCGGCCTCGAGCGCGCTGACAGACGGGGGGGCTGTTTCCGGGCGGTTGAAACCGCTGCCACGGTGCTGTTGCGCAGCCCAGCCAGGTCTCCCCTCGGAGACCTCAAGCGGAGACTGTCTGCCGGGTTCTCCCGAAGGAGACCAGCCTCCGAAGGGAGGCTTCGCAATGGTAGCCTGCGACTTTGAGTCGCCGGGCGCTCCGAGCTGCCGCACCTCGTCCAGTGTCACGAGGTTGCGCTCCAGCCACTCGCCGTAGGGCTGCCGGTCCACGAAGCGGGCGACGATGGCCGGGTCGTTCTCGATTTGGCCGGTCGAGGTGTCGACGGCCAGCATCTCGCCGGGCCGCAGCCGCCCCTTCTGCACCACGCGGCCCTCGTCCACTTCCACTGCACCCGCCTCAGATGACATAATCACCATGCCGTCGTCGAGGATGGTGAACCGGGCGGGGCGGAGGCCGTTGCGGTCGAGCGTGCTGCCGACGATCGTGCCGTCGGTGAAGCTGAGCGCGGCCGGGCCGTCCCACGGCTCCTGCAGGCAACTATGATAGCGGTAGAACGCGTGCTGCGCGGGCTGCGCATCCGCGGTGTTCTCCCAGGCCTTCGGAACCAGCATCATGATGGCGTGGCGGATGTCGCGGCCCGACTGGACGAGCAGGTCGAGGGCGTTGTCGAGCTTGGCAGAATCGCTGCCGTGCGGCGCAATGACCGGTGCAAGTATCGCCGCGTCTTCGCCCCAGACGCCCGCATCGCACAGGCCGGCCTCTCTCGCGCGCATCCAGGTCAGGTTGCCCTGCAGCGTGTTGATCTCCCCGTTGTGGCACAAGAGGCGGAACGGCTGCGCGCGCTCCCAGGTCGGGAAGGTGTTGGTGCTGTAGCGCTGGTGGAACACTGCGATGGCCGTCCGATAGTCCGGATCGGACAGGTCCTTGTAGAACACGGGCAATTGCGGCGCGACAAACAGGCCCTTGTAGACGATGGTTTGGCTGGAGAGGGAAGGCAGGTAGAGGTTGGTGATGCTCTCGGCCCAGGCGCGCTGGGTTGCGCGCTTGCGGACCAGGTAGAGCCGCCGCTCGAACTCCGCGCCGCGCGGCACGTTCGCGGGCCGCGCCAGCACGATCTGCTCGATGTATGGCCGGAGCGACTGGGCCCACTGGCCGAGCGCCTCGCCGTTGACCGGCACATCGCGCCACCCGACGACGGGCATGTCGTACTCCGCCGCGGTCTCTTCGAGGATCTTGCGGGCTCGCTCGCGGTGGGCCAGGTTGTAGCGCGGCAGGAAGACCATGCCCGCGGCCAGGTCGCCCTGTTCCGGCGCGGTCTTGCCCGCGGCAGACAGATGGCGGGCGAGCAGGTCATACGGCAGTTGGGTCAGGACGCCTGCTCCGTCACCGCTCTTGCCGTCCGCAGCGACCGCGCCGCGGTGCGCGTGGTTGCAGAGCGCGGTCAGCGCGGTCGCCAGGACCGCGTGGCTGCGCACGCCGTCTTTCTGCGCCACGAAGCCGATGCCGCACGCGTCGTGCTCGTACCGGTCGTGGTAGAGCGGTGCGGCCGCGGCCAGGCGCTGGATTTCGTGGTAGAGATGTTCCAGCGGAACGTTTCTACCCTGGTGATCCTCGCTGGGTGGACGATTCATGGGAACATCCTTCTGAAAAACAAAACGCCCTCCTCAGCCATACACGGCTGCGAAGGGCGTCATCGCTCACTCATCCTCATTGGCCATGCCCGCAACTTTGCAGGCATCGATAGGCCGATGAGTTTACCCGCTGAGGGTCGCTTTGTCAAATCGCAAAAAGAGCACAAGCCCGGAGCAAAGTTACTCCCCTATCAGCGCCAGCAGGCCGAGCAGGTAGCTGTGCGGGCCGAACCCGGCAATCTGTCCCCGGCACACCGGTGCAATCACGGACGTGTGGCGGAAGGCCTCGCGCGCGTGGATGTTGCTCAGGTGGACCTCGACGCACGGCAGGCTCACCGCGGCCAGCGCGTCGCGCAGCGCATAGGAGTAATGCGTCAGCGCGCCGGGGTTGATGAGGATGGCATCGGCCCAGCCGCGCGCCGCGTGAATGGCGTCGATGAGCACGCCTTCGTGGTTCGATTGGAGGATGCGCAGCTCGATCCCCCGCTGCGCCGCCTCCGCTTCCAGCCGCGCATTGATGTCGGCCAGGGTCGCGCTGCCGTACACGCCCGGCTCCCGCGTGCCGAGCAGGTTGAGATTCGGCCCGTGGAGCACCAGGATGCGTTTGATGGTCATGCCGTTGCCTCCTCGCCAGGCCGGGCCTGGATCGACGCCAGCGCCTGCAGTACGGCTGACTCCGGCACATCTTCGACCAGCCGCACTTGCCCGATTTGCTCGATGACGACAAAGCGCAGGCTGCGGCCGCGGCGCTTCTTGTCGGTGTCCATCGCGGCGTAGGCCGCGGCAGGGTCGAACGCATGGCTGACGGGCAGCCCGAGCCGTTCGAGTACGCTGCGCACATCGCCGGGCAGCGCGGGCGGGCAGAGCCCCAGGTCTGCGCTGAGTTCGGCCGCCGCAACCATCCCGATGCTCACCGCCTCGCCGTGCCGCAGGGTGTAGCCTGAGATGCGCTCCAGTGCGTGGCCGAACGTATGCCCCAGGTTCAGCCAGGCCCGGTCGCCGTGCTCAAAGGGGTCGCGCTCCACGATCGCGGTCTTGACCCGCACCGCGTCCGCAATCATGGTGGTCAGCGTGGCCGGACCCCAGGAGGCCATCTGCTCGTAGAGCGCCGGGTCACCGATGATGCCCGCTTTCACGGTCTCGGCCAGACCCGCGCGGAACTCCGCAGCGGGCAGCGTAGAGAGCACCTCGGGGTCGATCAGCACGAGTTCCGGCTGCTTGAATGCGCCGACCAGGTTCTTGCCCTGCGGCAGGTCGACCGCCACCTTCCCGCCCACGCTGGCATCCACCATCGCCAGCAGGCTCGTGGGCGCCTGGACGAAGGGCACCCCGCGCAGCCAGGTCGCCGCGACGAAGCCTGCCAGGTCCCCGATGACGCCCCCACCGAGCGCGATGACGGGTTCGTTGCGCGCGAGCCGCGCCGCCGCGAACCGGCCGTACAGGTGCGCGGCCGTGTCGAGCGTCTTATACGCCTCGCCCTCGGGCACCTCGAACAGGTGCGGCTCGTAGCCCCACTCGGTCAGCGACGCGACGAGCATGGAGGCATGGTGCGCTCCAATGGCTGGGTTCGTGACAACCGCACAGCGTCCCGCGGGCAGCCCCGCCTCCTGCAGCCGCTGGCCCGCCTGCGCCAGCAGTCCTTCGGCAATAAGAATGTCGTACCCGCCCGTGTCCGCCCTGACCAGCAGGCGCTGGCCTTCCTCCGGCAGCCCCGCGAGCAGCGCCAGCACGCGGCCCGCGGCCGCGGCGACGGAGTGGCCGGTCGTGTCGACGTGGTGGGTGATGGCGGCATACGCGTCGGCCCGCTGCGCCAGCAGCACCTTCACCCGCTCGCGCAGGTCGCCGCCATCCAGCATCGGGCGGCCGCTGTAGCCCTCCAGCCGGACGAGCAGGGCCTCGAGATGTGCGTCGAGGCAGATGAGGAGGCCGCCGCGGGACAGCGCGGCGCGGTTCGCCGGGTTGACCGCCGCGCCGCCGCCCGTCGCCGCCACTACGCCCTGCGGCTCGGCCAGCTCCAGGCAGGCCGCGGCCTCCAGCTCGCGGAAGGCTGCCTCGCCGTCCTCTGCGAAGATGGCCGGAATGGACTTGCCTGCACGCGCGACGATGCGCTCGTCGAGGTCCACGAAGGGCCGGTTCAGCCGCTCGGCCAGGTAGCGGCCCACGCTGGTCTTGCCCGTGCCCATGAACCCGGTCAGGATGATGTTGGGTGTCGTCGAGCTGTTCGGTGTCATACGTTGCTCCCGCTCACTCCGCCTGCCTGGCATCGTAATCGAACCGCCAGGGCCGGTTGTCCATCGGCGCATCCGCCAGCCGGTTGCGCGGCAGCGCGGCGAAGCGCGGCAACTGCTCGGCCAGCGAATCGCCGCCCAGCTTCTGCAGCAGCGCATCTGCCAGCACCCACGCGACCATCGCCTCCCCGATGATGACCGCGCGCGGCACCGCGGTGAAGTCGGACCGCTCGTAGTGCGTCGGGGCCGGTTCCCCCGTCGCGAGGTCCACCGACTGCAGGGGCTTGAGCGTCGTGCTGATGGGCTTCATCGCGGCGCGCAGGACGATCGGCTCGCCGGTGCTGATGCTGCCCTCCAGCCCGCCTGCGCGGTTCGTGGTCCGGTGCAGGTTGCCGGCTGCATCGACCGTGATTTCATCGTGCACATCCGTCCCGCGGCGCCGTGTGTTGGCGAAGGCCGGGCCGATCTCCACGCCCTTGATGGCCTGGATGGAAACTAGCGCGGCCGCGAGCTGCGCGTCGAGCTTGCGGTCGAAGTGAACGTGGCTGCCCAGCCCCGGCGGGATGCCCAGCGCGACCACCTCGAACACGCCGCCGAGGGTGTCCTTTGCCTGCATGGTGTCCCAGATGAGGCTGCGCATGCGCTCGACGGCCGCCTCGTCCGGGCAGCGCACGTCGTTGGTCTCCGCGCGCGCAAACCGTTCGGCGTAGGGCAGGTCGTCGGGCAGGTCCGCGTCCACGTCGCCGATGCTCACGACATAACCGCCGACCGTGATGCCGAACTGCGCCAGATATACCTTGCAGATAGCCCCGACCGCGACGCGCATGGTTGTCTCGCGGGCGCTGGCCCGCTCCAGCGCGGGCCGCAGGTCGCGGTAGCCGTACTTGAGTGCGCCGGTCAGGTCTGCGTGGCCGGGCCGCGGCACGGTCATGGGTGGGACATCCCGCTCGGCCCAGGACTTGTAGTCGCGGTTGGCGACTTCGAGCGTGATGGGCGCGCCGGTCGTGTGGCCGGCGACGACGCCCGCGGGGATGCTCACCTCGTCACGCTCGATCTTCATGCGGCCGCCCGCGCCGTACGCGACCTGCCGCCGCGCCAGCTCCCGGTTGACGGCCTCCGCGCTCACCGGCAGCCCGGCCACCATGCCCTCGAGAATCGCGGTGAGTTTCGGCCCGTGGCTTTCACCCGCAGTCAGGAAACGAAGTAGGGTCATAGATCTCCCTTGATACTATCACTGGTGTACCCACGCGTTCGTAGTGGGCGCTTCAGCGCCTTCGCGTACGTGAGGCGCTGAAGCGCCCACTACGAACACGTTCGCCCGAGTGCCGCGGCCATCACGTCCACGGGCGCAGTCACGTCGGTCCACATTTCGAATGCGAGCGCACCCTGCTGCACCAGCATGCCCAGCCCGTCCACCGCGGTCGCGCCGTGGCTGCGCGCGTATGCCAGCAGCTCGGTCGGGCGGTTGTAGATGGTGTCGTACACGATCTGCCCCGGCAGCAGCGGCACGGCAGGGTCCCAGGGCATCGCATCGCCGTCGTGCAGTCCCAGGCTCGTGCAGTTGACGACAAGGTCGGCCCAGCGCGCCGTGTGCGGGATCCAGTCCCAGCTTCCCGCCTCCAGGCTGTCCCGCTCTTCTTGCGTCAGCGCATCTGATAGCGAGCGGCAGAGTTCCTGCGCCCGCGTGTATGTCCGGTTGAGCACGGTTACCGTTGCCCCTGCGCGCACGAGCGCGTAGGCAATGGCCCGCGCCGCGCCGCCAGCGCCGAGCACCATTGCGCGCAGGATGTCATCCGTGCGCCACGGCTGGGGCCGCAGCATCCCGTCGGGATGGGGTGCAGGCAGTAGCCGGGCGAGGTCCGCAAGGAACCCGCCGCCGTCGGTGCTGTGGCCCAGCAGCGAGCCGTCCCCGCGCACGACGATGGTGTTGACCGCACCGATGGCCCGCGCCTCGGGCGTTAGCTCGTCCATGAACGGCAGGACAGCCTGCTTGTGGGGCACGGTGACGTTGGCGCCCGAAAAGCCGAGCGCGGGCAGCCCGCGCACTGCGTCGCCCACGCGCGCCGGCGGCACGGGCAGCGGCAGGTAGGCCCAGTCCAGGCCCAGCGCGGCAAAGGCCGCGTTGTGCATTTTCGGGCTGAGCGTGTGGCTGACGGGCCAGCCGAACACCCCGACGAACCGGGTTGTGCCGGTAATCTCCATGCTCATACCGTCCCTGGGACATCGCCCCATGCGATGGGTGCGCCGAGCGCCTGCATCGCTTCGACGAAGCCGGGGAACGAGTCGTCGATGGCCTCAGCCCCGCGCACAGTCGTCGGCCCGTCGGCGACCAGCGCGGCGACGGCCAGGGCCATCGCCAGCCGGTGGTCGCGGTGGCATTCCACGGTTGCGCCGTGCAGCTTCGTCGGGCCGCGGACGGTCATGCCGTCCGGATGTTCTTCGATGTCCGCGCCCATCTTGCGCAGCTCTGCGGCGACGGTCGCGATGCGGTCCGACTCCTTGACGCGCAGCTCTGCGGCATCGCGGATGACGGTTGCACCGGCGGCCTGGGTTGCCGCGACTGCGAAGATGGGGAACTCGTCGATCGCGCGCACGACGAGGTCGCCGCCCACCTCCACGCCGCGCAGCGTTGCCGCGTGGACATGCAGCGCGGCCACCGGCTCGCCCGCCGGCTCAGCCGCATCCCCTGCATCCCCCGCATCCCCTGCATCCCCCGCATTCTGCGTATCCTGCGTATCCTGAGCGGAGTCCGCATCCTCAGATGCGGGCGCAGTCGAAGGCTGCTCCAGGCTTGCCCCCATCGCGGCCAGTAGGTCGTACAACCCCGTGCGCGTCGGGTTGACACCGACGTTCTCCAGCACGACATCCGAGCCGGGCACGAGCGTGGCTGCGACCAGCGGGAACGCGGCGGACGAGAAGTCGCCGGGGATGATGAGCGGCTCGGGACGCGCGCGGAGGGGCTGCCCGCCGGCCAGCCGGACGCGTGGGCCGTCTGACTCGACGCGGACGCCGAACCAGCGCAGCATCCGTTCCGTGTGGTCGCGCGACGGTCCCGGCTCGTGGATGACGGTCTCCCCCTCCGCGAACAGCCCTGCCAGCAGGACGGCGGACTTGACCTGCGCGCTCGCGACGGGCAGCCGGTACTCGATCCCCCGGAGATTGCCGCCCCGGATGGTCAGCGGGGGCAGCCGGCCCCCGTCGCGGCCCAGGACTGTCGCGCCCATCAGCCGCAGCGGCTCCGCGACCCGACCCATCGGCCGGCGTCGCAGCGGATCCGTGCCGGTCAGGACGGTCGTGAAGGGTTGGCCCGCGACGAGTCCCGCCAGCAGCCGGATGGTCGTGCCCGAGCCGGCGCAATGCAGCACGTCGGCAGGCTCCGTCAGGCCATGAACCCCCCGGCCGCGGATGCGGAGGGAGGAAGCCGAGAAACCCGGTTTCTCGAAGAAACCGGAGTTCTCTTCACCCTCCACCTCCGCGCCCAACGCCTGCATGCACCGGAGCGTGGCGAGGCAGACCTCCGCCGGCACCCAGCCTTCGATGAGCGTATCGCCGTCGGCCAGCGCGGCCAGCATGAGCGCGCGGTGGGTGATGGACTTGTCGCCGGGCACGGTCAGGCGGCCGCGCAGCTGGCCGGAAGGATGGATGAGCAGATCGGGCATGGTCTATTCCTGGCGCTGAGGTGCCCTCAGCCTGTGTTTAATCGGGCGCGCGTTTCCTGCGCCGTGGTCAGTTGGCGGCGCAACGCCGGCTCGTCCTGTTCGGCCAGCGCCTCGTACAGGCCGGCGAACTGGCGCGCGTATAGCCGCAGCCACGCCATGATGTCGCGGCGGTTGCTCAACAGGATGTCGAGCATCATGTCCACGTCGCTCGCCGCAACGCGGCTCGTGTCGCGGAATCCCGACGCGGCGAGCGTCCAGGCCAACGGGTCGCCGGCCTCGTCAACTGCGTTGACGAGCGCAACGGCCAGCGCATAGGGCAGGTGGCTGATGGCCGCGACCGCGCGGTCGTGCGCGGCCGGGTCGAGGACCAGCGGCCGCGCACCGATTGCATCCACCAGGGCGTGCGTGCTGCGGAGCGCGGCCTCTCCCGTCCGCGGCAGCGGGCATAGGACGAAGGTCCTGCCGCGGTACAGGCCCGCATCTGCGGCCTGGAACCCGGCCTTTTCCTTGCCACACATCGGATGCCCGCCGATAGGTTCCAACCCCGGCGGCAGGCCGGCCAGAGCCGCGCAGATCTCGACCTTCGTGCTGCCCATGTCCAGCACGACCGCGCCGGCGGCCGCGTGGCGGCCCACCTCCGGAAGCTGCCGCAGGAGGGTGCGCACCGGCGTTGCCAGCACGACCATGCCCGCGTCCGCCACGCCCGCGGGGAGGTCGGTGAATCCCCGGTCGATGGCGCCGCTGGACTCCGCGGCCGCAAGGGTCTGCGGGTTG
Organism: uncultured Anaerolineales bacterium; assembly: GCA_964614645.1. GTDB lineage: Bacteria > Chloroflexota > Anaerolineae > CG2-30-64-16 > CG2-30-64-16 > MWBF01. The sequence continues at coordinate 39,115 of CAZTMA010000012.1, read as the reverse complement.
CGGCTGACCGCGGTGATGCGCCCGCGCCAGCCCGCCTCCCGCAGCGCCAGCGCGAGCGACCCGCCCATCAGCCCCAGGCCGACGATCGAGATGTCAAAGTCAGTTGGCATGGCCGGATTATATCATGCCCCTACATCGTCCGGCCCAGCGCGGGCGCCAGCAGCTTCAGCTCGCGCACCAGCGCGGCGAACTTCTCCGGCTTGAGCGACTGCGCGCCATCGGACATGGCCTCCGCCGGGTGCGGATGCACCTCGATCATCAGGCCGTCTGCGCCCGCGGCGAGGCACGCCTTCGCGACCGGCGCGATAATTTCCCAGCGGCCCGTGCCGTGGCTGGGGTCACCGAAGATGGGCAGATGGGTCCAATGCTTGAGCAGCGCGATGCCGTTGATGTCCAGCGTGTTGCGCGTGGCCGTTTCGAACGTGCGAATGCCGCGCTCGCAGATCATTACCTGCCGGTTGCCGCCGCTCAGCACATACTCCGCGGCCATCAGCGTCTCCTGGATCGTGCCCATCATGCTGCGCTTGAGGAATACCGGCACGCGGGTCTTGCCGGCCGCGGTCAGCAGCGGGAAGTTCTGCATGTTGCGCGCGCCGATCTGCAGCACGTCGGCATACTTGGCAATCAGCGGGACGGCCTCGGGCGACATGACCTCGGTGATGATCGGCAGGCCCGTCTCCTCGCGCGCCTCAGCCAGCAGCTCCAGCCCGTCCTCGCCCATGCCCTGGAACGAGTACGGCGAGGTGCGCGGCTTGAACGCGCCTCCGCGCAGCAGGTCTGCGCCCGCTTCCTTGACCGCGTGCGCAGTTTCGAGCAGTTGGGTGCGGCTCTCGACGGAGCATGGCCCCGCGATGACCGCGAGCCGCGGGCCGCCAATTTCCACCCCACGCACGTCGATGACGGTGTTTGTCGGGTGGAAGTCGCGGCTGGCGAGCTTGAACGGCTGCAGGATGCGCACCACCTGTTCGACGCCCGCCAGCATCTCGAAGTTGTGCGACTGGATGGGACGGTCATCGCCCACGACGCCGATGATGGTGCGCTCGGTGCCTTGGGAAAGATGGGCCTTGTAGCCCCTGGCCTCGATCTGCCTGACGACCGCATCGATATCCGCGGCCGAGGCATTGTGTTTCATGACAACGATCATGGTTTTACTTGCTCCCGTTGTTGGATTCGGCCGCGGCAGGGTAACTGCCCAGCAGCTTCAGGAACGCGGTGCGCGTCAGCAGGCCCAGCAGTGCGCGGTTGACCGCGGCATCCTGCCAGTGCCCCTCGAGGTCGACGTAGAAGACGTAATGCCACGGGCGGTTGCGTCGCGGCCGGCTTTCGATCTTAGTCAGGTTGATGCCCCGGCTGGCAAACTCGCCCATTGCGTTGTAGAGCGAGCCGGGCGTGTGCAGGGTGGCGAAGACGATGGAGGTCTTGTTCTGTTTCCCCGGCGCCGGTTCCTCGCGGCCCAACAGGAAGAAGCGGGTGGTGTTGTCCGGCGAGTCCTCGATGCCGGTGTCCAGCACGTCCAGGCCGTAGGTCTGCCCGGCCAGCGCGCTGGCAATGGCGGCCGTGCCGGGTTCGCGGGTCTCGCTGAGCTGGCGGGCTGCACCGGCCGTGTCGTACGCGGGCACCGGCTCCCAGCCGTGGTTGCGCAGGTACCGCTCGCACTGCGCGAGGGCCTGCGGGTGCGAGTAGACGCGGCGGATGTCGGTCGGAGCGGTGCCGGAGGGGGCGAGGAGGCAGTGCCGGACGCGCAGCTTGACCTCTCCGACCACGCGCAGGTCATGGTCGAGCAACAGGTCGTATGCCTGGTTGATGGAACCGGCCTGTGAGTTCTCGACCGGCAGCAGGCCCATGTTCGCCCGGCCCTCTTCGACGGCGTGGAAGATGTCCTGGAAGCTCGCGACCGGCACGGTGCTCACCTGCGGGCCGAAGTGCTGGTAGATGGCCTCCTGCGAATACGCACCCGGCTCACCCTGGAACGCGACGACGTGGAAGCCTTCCGCGCCGGCTGTGCGCCGCGGGGGAGCGGGCAGCGGCTCGGGTTCGGGTGCAGGCAGGGGGACGAACTCGCCCTGCAGGTCCGGGCGCAGCCGGACCGCGTCGCGCAGGTAGACGTGGCGCACGTCGTACGCGGGCCGGTCGGTGTTCCAGTGCAGGAGTACGCGCACCGTGCGCGGGAGGCCCTCGGTCGACTCGATTTCGACCGCGGTCAGCAGGGGCACGTGCTGCCAGCCCATCTCGCGCGCGGCGCGGGCTGGGAAGGCTGCATCCAGGTCCGGTGTCACCGTGAAGATGGCGCTGGCCAGGTCCGCCGGGTCAACGTTGTTGGCTGCCGCGAGCGCCCGGAGCAGTTCCTGGGTCGCTGACAGGATGGCAGGGGCGGTATTCTCGGTGACGGTCGTCGCACCACGCAGGCCGCGTGTTGGCATAATTCCTCCTTGTGGGTCAGGCCCGATTCATGGGGGCCTGGCGAGACGGATGATGGCGTAAAAAAAGAGCGTGGGGGCTAGGGGCCTCCACGCTCGGCTTGGCTTTTCAGGCTGGACTGGGCATCATCGCATCAGCGGCGCCAAAGTCCAGCCGGAGCGGGAGACCGCTGCGGGCTGGCAAAATAAAAGTAATAGAAGGCGCCACGAATGACGAAACGCATGCTCACCTCAAGGGTGCACAGGATCGTGTTTTGTTGTTGGCAGGATGATAGCATGCCCGCGCAAGCTTTGTCAAGCGGCAATTTCCGCGCGCTAGTCGACACGCACGACCACATCGAGCACGGCGAAATCTGCCGCGCCGTCAGCCATCGGCAGTCGGCCCGCGCCATCGTAGAATCCCACCCGCAGCCGGTAGTCGTCGGCGGGTAGCTCCGCCGGTAGGGGCAGTACGTAGGTGTCCTGCAGCTCCTCGCCGGGCAGCCAGGCGGGTGTCGGGAACCGGCCGCCGAAGGGACGCCGGTCCGTCTGCGCGACGATCTCCCCGGCCGCGTCCAGCAGGTGGACGAAGAATGTCAGGTCGCGCTGGGGTGTTTGCTCCGCCTCCCAGCTCACACCGACGGACAGCAGATCGCCCCCGCGCAGTGATGCATCCGGCAGCTGCACGCCTGAGAGCGTCAGTCCGCCCTCCCAGCGGACGAGCGGTGCACCTGTCTCAGCCAGGGCACTCATCTGCTGCGGGCCGCCGGCCCGCAGCCAGCCGAGCCGTACAGCCTGAGCGTCGGGCTGGGAAGCAAGCGCGAAGTACGTCTGCGCGTCCGGCGCGAAAACTTCCAGCCGGAGACGATAGGTTCCTGCCGGGGCATCCGCGGGCGCGGCTATCTGCAGGGGGATGTGCAGGCGGTCGCCCGGCTGCCACGCGGCGCACGAGTAGCCGCCCCCGTAGGGTCGTTCCTTCGCCTCGCTGATGAGGTCGAACGTCGCCGCATCCTCGAGGTGCAGTATGATCTCGCAGTCGTTCGCAGGCGTGCGTGCGACCTCCACATGCAGCAGCAGGGTCAACGTCTCGCCCGGCGTGAGCGTCTGCTCGGCGGTCTCAAACCCGGTGACAGCGAAGCCCTCAGCGAAGTCCACGCGCTCCGCGACCACGTAGCCGGCCGGTGGGGGAGCAGCCTGCCTTTCGTAGATGGTGACGCGGCCGAACTTCGCGACAGCGCGATGCTGTTCCCGGAACCACCACTGGGGTGTGAGCGTGTCCCAGCCGGTGCCCGTCAGCGTGACCAGATACTCGGGTTCGTGCTGCCAGAGTGCGTAGGTCAGCGTCTCCTCCCAGCCGACGAGGTGGCCGTGCAGCTCCGGGCTGACCAGGCCCATAGTGTCGAGGATGGGCTGCCCCGAGAGATGCCCGATGACGCCGATTTCGATGGCCGCGACCCGGTCCGCCGGCTCCGTGTTCTCGGCCAGCCATGCGCCCGCATCCCGGTACTCCGGCAGGTAGCCTGGCCGGTCGTTGATGCTGCCGGCCAGCGCGCCCCGCCCGTGGAGGAAGAGGATGACTGCGACGCACGCCAGCCCTGCGGCTGCCCGTAACAGGGTTGCTCCTGGGCGGACGGGCGCGGCCACGCTGTCGCCAAGTAGGTGGCCCAGCCCTAGCGCGCCGATAAGCGCGAGGCCGGCCAGCGGCGGAACGAAGTACCAGGGGAAGGTCGAGGCCACATTCAGCACAGTGTAGGCACCGACATAGAGGATTACCCAGGCGGGCAGCCACCACCACGCGCGCGCGTACCGCACGATGACGTAGAGCCCGATGGCCAGCGCAACGATGACGGCAACCGCAAGGAGGGGTGAGCTGCCGGTCAGGTGCCGCGCCAACTGCACGACGAATCTCACGCTGCCGCTTACCTCCATGAGCTGATTCTGATTGACCTTCGCCAGCACGCTGTTGGGGAGGGGACTGCCGTACTGCCAGGTCGCGTATGCGAACCACGGCAGCGCGAGGGTGGCGGCGAGGAGTGCCTGGTGCCAGAGAAACTGCCGCCGGCCGAGGGAGCGGGCCGCGAAGAGCAGGGCGACCAGCAGCCCCGCATCAAGCCGTGTGAGAACGGCCAGGGCTGAGAAGAGGGGGGCCAGCACCGGGCGGTCACCCATCCACGCCCACGCGGACAGCAGGAGCAGCGCGAGGACGCTGGCCGTCTCCATGCCCAGGGTCGGCACGCCCAGGGGCAGTACCGCGATGAGCAGCGCGGCAATCCCGCCGGCCGCGGGACGGCCGTGCTGCCGGAACAGCGCCAGGGCGGTCCACACGCTGGTAATCCAAGCAAAGACCGAGACCCAATGACCCCACCACTCGACCGGCAGCGCGATCCGGCTCAGGCTGGCGAGCAGGATGGCATACAGCGGTGCGGTGGTGCCCAGGACGGACTCGCCCGGGTTATACACGAGCCCCAGCCCGTCCCGCAGGTTGGCGGCATAGCGGTAGGTGATGAAGGCGTCATCGAATGCATTCTGCGGCGAACGCAGCAGGCCCCAGGCCAGAACGCTCAGGGTGGCAATCAACCCGGCAATGGCCCAGGGCCAGGTACTTTGTCGGCGGTCCACGGGGCGAATCCTTCCTGGGCCGGGCGGACAGCGGTGCGCTTCCGCCCGGCGAGGAGTCACACGATTGCCCCGATTCTACTCTCGGCGCGACGGTTCGGCCAAATCATGGCGCGGGGATGTAGTCCACCATGCGCCCATCCGGTGAGAACCAGCCGCACCCGCCGTCGCTGCTGCACCCCGCAGCCGTATCTGCAGGGAGCGTTAACCTGTAAGCCGACACGTTGGGCAGGAATATGCTCCGCTTCATTGCCCCAGCCGTTTCGACCTGCGACGCTTCTTCTGACGGTGCGTCTTCCTCGTCTGGCGCGCTGGCGGTCGCGGTGTAGCCTACGCCGGCCATGTGCAGCGGGATGCGTTCGAGGTCGGCACTGGTGCGGTCGACACGCAGGTATGTGACCTTCACGGTGGTCGTCGTGTTGTAGATGCGGTCGAGCAGGTCGCGCGGGCAGCCGCCGTTGATCATGCACGAGTTGTAGGGGATGCCGGGCGGCACGAAGTACTCCGGTCCCGTCAGGCGCACGGGCGTCTTAGCGTAGTTAAGATAGTTTCCGCTGCCCTGGTCAACGTCCTGCCAGTGGCTGCGCAGCGGCAGCCCCATACTGTTGACATGGTCCACGGAGAGGCCCTGCGGGATGCCGATGCGATATGTGCCTCCCACGGGCCGGTCCAGATTGCCGTAAGGATTGCCCGGGAAGGCCGTATGGGGATCCACCAGGGTCGGTGCGAAGTGGACGAAGAAGTAGTCGGCCTCGGCCGGTGGATTGAGCGGCACGCTCTCGGCCCGATCACGATAGCCGGCTGCGTAGAGCTGGCCCACGAGGGAACCGAGCAGGCCGCGGAAGCCTGGCCCCAGGTACGAGTGGAACGTATGTTGGTCGGTTCGGATGGTCTGAATCCTCGTCTTGGCGGGCGCATCGATGATGAAGACTGCACCCAGCTCACGGTAGTTCTTGAACGACATGATGAACTCGCAGCCCATGTTGGGCGGGATGATCAGCGCGCCGTCAACTGTAAACGTGGTTGGGACCATCGCGGACTCGGGATAGCGGTACTGGTTGGCCGACTCGGACTGCCGCGGGTTACGCACCGGCTTCACCTTGCCGGACGGCACATAGGTGTACTGGTCCACCTCGCGGGTGACGTTGCGCCCGTTGTCGAAGAGATGGACGATAGAGGGTTGCGTTGCCGAGCCCATCTGGTCTATGCGAGCCGGCTGGCCCAGGCAGCCGAACAACGAGCCGTTCCACCTGCCGTCCACGACATAACGCGGATAAATCTTGGCAGTGATAGTGACGATGTTGCCCACGCGCTTGCCGCTCTCGTAGCGCACGATGCCGAAGCCCGGCGTGTGCGAGATGATCGCGCCGGCCAGGATGCTGTCGGGCACCTGACCCACCAGGTCCACGATGTTAATGCCCTGGGGTTCAAGCCAATCAACGCTCGCCGTCAACCCCTCCGGAGAGGGAGCGGCGATGTCGGTTTCACCAACTGTTGAGGGGGGAGTGATCTCTGCGGACACACCGGCGGGCACAGCCAGCAGCGCAATTACAAGCCACAGACGCAGCAGTGGCCGCATGCGCACGTGTGTGAGTTTCATTGACCATAGACCTTTCTGTTGCCAGATTTTCGGGATAGAGGCCGCGGCCGGCTATTTGAAGCCGCGTTGAACACACTGCGGGAGCAAACCTCTACCCGAAAGGATGTTGCTGGAGACTGATCAGAGCGACTGAAGGATGAGATGGGACGTGCGCATTGCGCGGGCGTCCGGTGCGAGAGGCCACACCCCCCGGCGGTGGCCTCTCGGCAGGAGTCAGTTATTTTCTGGTTAAGCCTTTCGCCCGACGGCGGCGGCGATGGCCCGCACCTGGCCCACTAACTGCGCAAATTGCTCAGGCCGCAGCGACTGGCCGCCATCGGACAGCGCGGATTTGGGATCAGGATGTACTTCCACGATCAGTCCGTCGGCGCCCGCTGCCACAGCCGCGCGGGCGATAGCGGCGACATAGGCCGTCTCCCCCGTGCTGTGACTGGGGTCCAGGATGACCGGCAAGTGCGTGCGGGCCTTCAGGACGGGAACCGCATTGATGTCGGTGGTGTTGCGCGTGGCTGTCTCGAAAGTGCGAATGCCTCGTTCGCATAACGCTACGCGACGGTTCCCGTGCGATAGGATATACTCCGCAGCCATCAGGAGTTCTTCGATTGTGGCCGACAACCCGCGCTTCAACAGCACCGGGTGCTGGCTTTCACCGGCCGCATGCAACAGCGCGTAGTTCTGCATGTTGCGTGCGCCGATCTGCAGCATGTCGCTGTAGCGCCGGACGACTGGGACCATGTCCGGCGTCATCACTTCAGTCACGACCGGCAGCCCCGTGACCTCACGGGCCTCTGCCAGCAACTCCAGCCCTGCCTCGCCCAGCCCCTGAAAGGCATAGGGCGAAGTACGTGGTTTGAATGCGCCTCCGCGCAGGATATGGCCGCCCGTCTCGCGCACCGCGTGTGCGGTCTCGAGTAGTTGGCTCCGGCTCTCGACGGAGCAGGGGCCGGCCATGATGGCGATGGTGGGTCCGCCGACGGTCACATCACCTACGGTGAAGCGGGTGTCCTGTCGGACGAACTCCCTTGAGGTCAGCTTGTATGCCTTGCTGATCGGCACGATATCCTGGATGCCCGGCGCGCCGCCGAACATCTCGTCCAGCCGCAGGTTGCCTTCTCCGACGACGCCGATAATGGTCTGCTCGGCCCCGCGGAACAGGTGGGCGCGGTAACCGCGCTCCTGCACGCCGGTGATGATCCGGTTGATTTGTTCGAGGGTGGCCTCGGGGCACATCACGACGAGCATGGTGTGCGCTCCCTGGGTGCCACTGGTGTTCCGCGCAGGCGGCTCACGAAGTCATACGCTGTCTGCGCCGGATCGGCGGCTTGCGCGACGGCCTTGATGAGGGCTGAGCCGACGATCACGCCATCGGCCAGCTCACCCACGAGCCGTGCCTGTTCAGGATTGGATATACCGAACCCGACGGCGAGCGGGGTGTGCGCAACGCCGCGTGCCCGCTGGACAAAGGTTTCCAGGTCTGCCGGGAGTTCGGTCCGCTCGCCTGTCACGCCGGTTAGCGAGACCAGGTACAGGAAGCCAGTGGTGCGCTGTGCAATCTCGGCCAGTCGCCCCGGTGTGGTGGTGGGCGCTGCGAGATAGACCAGTGCCAGGTCATGTGTGCGACATGCCTGTTCGATGCCCGCCGCTTCTTCGGGCGGCAGGTCCGGCACAATCAGCCCATCCGCACCGGCCTCCGCTGCATCCGCGGCAAACCGCTCGATGCCATAGGCCAGGATGGGGTTTGTGTAACTCATAACGATGAACGGCGGGGTTATGGAATGGATACGCAGTTTTTGGATAAGTTTCAGGCTTTTTTCGAGCGTCATGCCCGCTTCCAGCGCGATCTGGCTGGCGTGTTGGATGGTTGGGCCATCTGCCAGGGGGTCCGAGAAGGGGATGCCCAGCTCGATCAAATCCGCGCCGGCCTCGATGATGCCGCGCAGCACGGCAGCCGAAGTGTCGAAGTCCGGGAAGCCGGCCGTGAAATAGGGCATGAGGGCCGCGCGCCCCTCTGCCTTCGCGGCGGCGAATGCAACGTGAATGCGCTGGCGGCTCATGTGAGCAGCTCCTCTCGTTCTTTGAGCGCCTGCAGGACGCTGTCAAGGTCCTTGTCACCCCGTCCCGACAGGTTGACCAGCAAGACCTGGTCTTGTCCCAATGTAGGGGCCAGTCTGGCGGCCTCGGCCACGGCATGGGCTGATTCGAGCGCGGGCAAGATGCCCTCGGACCCCGCGAGCAACTGGAACGCGGCCAGCGCCTCGTCGTCGCTCGCGGTTGTGTATTCGGCGCGGCCCGTCTCGCGCAGAAATGCGTGCTCCGGCCCGACCGCGGCATAATCCAGGCCCGCGGAGATGGAGTGGGTCGCAGCAATCTGGCCCGCGGCATCTTGCAAGACATAAGTGTGCGTCCCGTGCAGCACGCCGGGCCGGCCCAGCGTGGGATCGGCAAAACGCGCAGCGTGGCGGCCCGAAGTCACTCCCGCGCCGCCCGCCTCGACGCCGATGAGCCGCACGCCGGCATCCTCGCGGAAGGCGTGGAACAGGCCGATGGCATTCGAGCCGCCGCCGACACATGCGATGCAGGCATCGGGCAGCCGGCCGATTACATCGAGCATCTGACCGCGCGCCTCGCGGCCGATGACCGACTGGAAGTCGCGCACGATGGTGGGATAAGGGTGAGGGCCGAGCGCGGAGCCAAGCAGATAGTGCGTCGTGCGCACGTTCGTGACCCAGTCGCGGATGGCCTCGTTGATGGCATCCTTGAGCGTGCGCGTCCCGGCGTCGACCGGGCGGACCTCCGCGCCGAGCAGCTTCATGCGCTGCACGTTCGGCTGCTGCCGCGCAATGTCGGTCGTGCCCATGTAGACGACGCACTCCAGTCCGAGCAGCGCGGCAACCGTTGCGGAGGCGACCCCGTGCTGGCCCGCGCCTGTCTCTGCCACGACCCGGTGCTTGCCCATCTGGCGGGCGAGGAGCGCCTGGCCGAGCGCATTGTTGATCTTGTGCGCGCCCGTATGGGCCAGATCCTCGCGCTTAAGATAGACTTGCGCCCCCTGGAGATGCGCGGTGAGCCGCCGCGCATGGGTGAGCGGCGTAGGCCGGCCCACGTAGGTGCGCAGCAGGTCCTGATATTCGGCTGCAAATGCCGCGTCCGAGGCCAACGCGATATAGGCCGCCTCCAGCTCTGCCAACGCCGGCATCAGCGTCTCCGGCACGAACTGGCCGCCGTAAGACCCGAACTTGGCGGGCAAGTGTCCATTGGTATGCATGATAGCTCCGATTTGGTTCTTACTCTTTGCTCGTTACTGATTTCTCATCTGTAACGAGTAATCAGTAACTTTTCGCGCGCGCGATAAATTCCACCATCTTCGCCGGGTCCTTCATGCCAGGCGCGGTCTCCACCCCGGAGGCCACATCCACGCCCCACGGCCGCACCGCGGCGACCGCCGCGGCGACGTTGTCGGGCTGCAGCCCGCCGGCCAGCAAGAGCCGCGTCTCGGCAGCCAGCGCGGCCGCCAACTCCCAGTTCGCGACCTGCCCGCTGCCGCCGTAAGCCGTGCCAGCAGCAGCGTCGACCAGTAGTGCCGGCGCGCCCGGGGGCGGGGCGGGGAGGCTGTAGGTTGCGGCCAGTGTGCGTGCATCTTCCAGGTCGCGCGGGCGGATGGCCCTGAATGCGCGAGGGGCCAGCGCGTGGAGGTCCGCGGGGGGCTCGTCGCCGTGCAACTGCGCGAGACCCAGCCTGCATTCGTCGAGGATGGATGCTACCTGCGCAGGCGGGAGGTTCACGAAGACGCCGACGAGGGTCGCGGTCGTGCCGCGTTGACGCAGGTGAGCGACGAGCCGGGTGCAGGCCGCCGGTGCGATGTAGCGCGGGCTCGGCTCATAGAAGTTGAACCCGAGCATGTCCGCCCCCGCGTCCAGCGCAGCGAGCGCCTCATTCAGCGTGCGCACACCGCAGATTTTGACGATCATGGCTGCGCTCCGCTGAGTTCGCGCGCCTTTGTTGCGACGTCGGGGGCGGTGACCAGCGCCTCGCCGACCAGGATGGCCTCAACGCCCTGCCCGCCGCCGGCCCTCGGTACCTGGCCGAGCCACGCGACATCGTCTACAGTGTGGATGCCGCTTTCCGCGACCAGGCAGACCTCTGACGGAACGCGCCGCGCCACGTCGCGCGTCGTCTCCAGGCTGACGCTGAAGTCGTGCAGGTTGCGCGCGTTGATGCCCACCAGCCCCGCGCGGAGCGCCAGCGCGGCCTCCAGCTCGGCAGCGGTATGCACCTCGACCAGCGCGGCCATGCCGAGCTCCGCAGCCAGTGCGTGCAGATCCGCCAGTTGCTCCGCAGCGAGCGCGGCGACGATCAACAGGATGGCATCTGCACCTGCGGCCCGCGCCTCGTAGACCTGGTAAGGGTCATACACGAAGTCCTTCCGAAGCAGGGGCAGGTCCACAGCCGCGCGGATGGCCCGCAGATGGTCGAGCGAGCCGCGGAAGTAGCGCTCGTCGGTCAGAACGCTGATAGCTGCCGCGCCGCCCTGCGCATAGATGCGCGCCAGCCGCAGCGGGTTGAAGTCCCGCACGAGCATCCCGCGCGATGGCGATGCGTGTTTGACCTCCGCGATGAGGCCGGGGCGGACGGCTGACCGCAGCGCGGCCACGAAGTCGCGCGGCGGCGCGGCTGCCCGCGCGCGGGCAACTAGTTCCGCCAGGGGCAGCGCCGCACGCGCCGCGGCAACTTCCGCGTGCTTGGTATCGAATATCTCATCCAGCCGGCTCATGCGGCCTCACTGCGCGCGGCTGTCGCGGCGATTGCGGCAACCTGTGCCGCTTCCTGCGCCGCATCGTGCGTTGCAGCCTGTGCTGCGAGACGCTGGCTGAGCGCAACGAGCGCGTCCAGCTTCGCGAGCGCGGCGCCGCTGTCCAATGCAGCGGTGGCCTGCTCCAGCGTCTCGGCCAGGATGCCGTGCGGGTCGGCGGACAGGTCGCAGCATTCGACGGCGAGCGCGGCAGCCGCATTGAGCAGCACGACGTCCCGGCGTGGGCTGCGATCCGTGCCCGCCAGGATGTCACGCAGGATCGTAGCGTTCTCTACCGGGTCGCCCCCGCGCAGGTCCTCCTTCGTTGCCCGGCGCAACGGCAGCCCACGCTCTGCCGCGTCGAGATCGAAGGTCGTCACGCGGCCGTTTCGCAGGTGACTGACGCGATTCGGCCCGCCGGTGGTCAGTTCGTCCAGCCCGCCGTACCCGTACAGCACGAGCGCGGCCTGGCTGCCGAGCGTGCTCAGCACCTCTGCGATGATGGGGGTGAGCGCCGGATCGTACACGCCGATGACCTGGTGCGTCGTACCGGCCGGGTTGGTGAGCGGGCCGAGGATGTTGAAGATGGTGCGCTGGCCCAGCTCGCGCCGCGGGCCGCTGGCGTATTTCATCGCCGGGTGGAACTTCTGCGCAAAGAGGAAGCCGATACCGGTTTCGTCGATGCACAGGCCGACCTGTTCCGGGGTGAGGTCGAGGTTGACACCCAGGGCCGCGAGCACGTCCGCGCTGCCGCTGCGCGACGACGCGGCACGGTTGCCATGCTTGGCGACCTTGCGTCCGGAGCCGGCGATGACAAAGGCGGCAGTGGTGGAGATGTTGAAGCTTTGAGCACCGTCGCCGCCCGTGCCGACGATGTCGAACAGCGCGCCGTCCTTCTGCCCGTTTACATGCCGCGCCTGGTCGCGCATGGCCTGCGCGCTCCCAGTAATCTCCGGGACGGTCTCGCCCTTCATCCGCAGCGCCACCAGGTAGCCGCCGATCTGCGCGGGGGTGGCGTTGCCGGTCATAATGATCTCCATCGCCTCATGCGCTTCCTCTGCGCTGAGGCTCTGGTACTGGAGCAGTTTGCCGATGAAATCGTCCAACATGGTGAGACTCCTTCGTGTTCACAACCCGCTAAAGCCGGGTGTTCAGGAAGTTCCGCAGTATCTGCTTGCCGCCCGCGGTCAGAATCGACTCCGGGTGGAACTGGACGCCGTAGACGGGCAAGGTCTTGTGGCGCAAGCCCATGACCTCGCCCTCGGTCGTGAACGCAGTGATCTCGAGCGCTTCGGGGGCTGGCTCCGCGACGATGAGCGAGTGGTAACGGGTGGCCTCGAACGGACTGGGCAGGCCGACGAACAGCCCGTCGCCATAGTGGTAGACGGGCGACGTCTTGCCGTGGACGAGCCGCGGGGCGCGCACCACCTTGCCACCGTAGACCTCCCCGATGCACTGGTGGCCGAGGCAGACCCCGAGGATGGGCCTCCGCGTCCCCAACTCCCGGATGACATCCTTCGAGATGCCCGCGTCGTCGGGCGTGCCCGGCCCGGGCGAGATGACGATGTGGCTCGGCTGCAGCGCCTCCAGCTCGTGCGGCCGGATGGCGTCGTTCCGGTACACGCACACCTCCGCGCCCAGTTCCCCGAGGTACTGGACGAGGTTGTAGGTGAACGAATCGTAGTTATCGATGATGGCTATCATGGGTTCCTCCCGCTTTTCGGTTACAGGTTGGAAGGTTACAGGTGCAAAGTTGCAGGATGCAGGTTGAGATGCTTTCCACCCACAACCTGTGACGTGCAACCTTCTAACCTGCAACGCGCTCGGCGCGCTCCACCGCGGCGGCCAGCGCGCGGGCCTTGTTGACCGATTCCTGATACTCCAGATCGGGCACGGAGTCGGCCACGATACCCGCGCCCGACTGGACGCTGACCCGCTGGCCCTGCATGACGAGGGTCCGGATGGCGATGCAGGTGTCGAGCGAGCCATCGTAAGAGAAGTAACCGACGGCTCCGGCATAGGGTCCGCGCGGCTCGCCCTCCAGCTCGCGGATGATCTGCATCGCACGTATCTTCGGCGCGCCGCTGACCGTGCCCGCCGGGAATGTGGCACGCACTAGGTCGAACCCGTCGAACTCTGGCCGGAGCTCGCCCTCGACGTGCGAGACGATGTGCATCACGTGGGAATAACGCTCGACGACCATCTGCTCCGGCACGCGGACGGTGCCGTAGGTGCAGACGCGGCCGAGGTCGTTGCGCGCGAGATCCACGAGCATGACGTGCTCTGCGCGCTCCTTTGGGTCGGCCAGCAGCTCGCGCTCCAGCGCGACATCGGCGGCCGTGTCCGCGCCGCGCGGCCGCGTGCCCGCGATGGGCCGGAGGCTGGCGCGGCGGCCCTCCAGCCGGACGTGCATCTCGGGCGACGCGCCGATCAGGCACAGCGGTTCATCGCCGAGCAGGTGGTTGAAGTCGAAGAAAAACATGTAGGGGGATGGGTTGAGCCGGCGCAACGCGCGGTAGATGTCGAACGGGGCCGCGGCGGTCTTGCGGCTGAACCGCTGCGACAGGACGACCTGAAAAATGTCGCCCGCGGCGATGTGCTCCTTGGCCTGCACGACCGCGTTCGTATACTCCTCGAAGGAGCGATTCGAGGTCAGGTCGGTGCAGCAGTCGGGGAGCGGCGGAGCCTGGCGGGCGGGCAGCGGCCCCTCGATGCGGGCCTGAATCTCGTCGAGGCGTGCCTCGGCATCCGCAATCGCTCTCCGTTCGTCGTCCGCCGCCTGATCCGCGTCCAGGTGCACATTGGTAATCAGCAGCAGGCGGCCAAAGGCGTGGTCAAATGCGACGACCGTATCGGCCAGCAGCATGAGCGCGTCGGGCAGGCTGGCGTGTGGCTCCAGATGGAGCGACGGCTCGTAGAAGCGGACGGTGTCATAGGCCAGATACCCGACCAATCCACCGGAGAAGCGCGGCAGGCCGGGGAGGTGGACGGGCCGGTACGCGGACAGCTCGCGGCGCAGGATGTCCAGCGGGTCCTGGCCCGCGTGCAGCGCCTCGCGCTGCACGGCGCCGTTGTGATGGTCTTCGAAGTGGCCGTCGCGAAAGATGAAGGCCCGGCTGGGATGAATCCCAATGAAGGAGTAGCGCGCCACTTGCTCCCCGCCGGTGATACTTTCCAGCAGGAACGAGGGGCCTTGGCCGGCAAGCTTGAGATAGACGGAAACGGGGGTTTCCAGGTCGGCGGGCAGCTCACGCACCACCGGCAGCAGGTTCGGCTGGGATGCCTGTGCGTCTATGGGACGATGCGAGCGGGCAGGGGTGGCGGTCCGCGCCTCGGTGAGCAACGTGGTCAGTGTCATGGCGACCTCCGCAGGATGGCTTGCGCCAAGAAGCTTGCGCATATAGGCGCAAGCTTAACAAAAAATCCTCACCCGTTCAGGGACGGGGGAGGATCTCCCGCGGTGCCACCCTGGTTAGACCGGCATGCCAGTTTAACAAAAAACCCCGCCGTGATGACGACGGGGATTCTGGGCCAGCCTCACTCTGTCGAGTACGGCAGCGGTGCGCAGTACATTGCGCGCGTGGCTGCTTATACTCTTTGCCCAGATAACGGTGGCAACTCCGACGCAGGCTAATTAGGAATTACGAATTAGAAATTGTGAATTACGAATCGGTAAGTACCAGCGTGCAGTTCCTAATCCGTAATTCTCAATTCATAATTGCGAATCCCGTTCGCCCTGTAGCTCCGAGGTCCATTCAGCGCTGGTTCACGGACGGGGCTTCCACCTGACCCCCGCTCTCTGGGCCGGTCGCCCGGCGCTTACTCGTCCTCATCACAGCCTTTGGTGCTTGGGTATTCGATTGTGTCTACTGTATAACAGAGGTCACACTGGTTGTCAAGTGCGCAGAAACGGCAAATCAGCCCTGGGCGCGCTGGCGCTCCGCGCGCACCGGCTTGTCGCGGCGGCTGTCCACGAGAATATGCAGGACGGCCAGCACCGGGTGCTTGTAGACCATCCGCGGGCCGGCGTAGCGCATGACCTGTCGGACCCGCTCGCGCATCTCCGGCTTGTAGCAATGCACCGGGCATTTCGTGCAGGTTGTTTTGTTTTCCTGGAACGGGCACTTCTCCAGCCGCAGGCCGGCGTAGTCCAGCAAGGCCGTGCAGTCCGCGCAAAGCTCGCCGCGCGTGCCGTGATGATCGTGGCAATAAATCTCGATCATCGCCTCGATGGTGCGCGCCTCGCGCTGCATCCGCGGATGCTGGCTCGTCAGTTCGATCGTTTTCACGCTGCTCTGCCTCAATGCGATATTAATCCCGATAAGAGGGTCATCCGTAGTGTAGCATGGGTCTACTTGCGAAGTAGATGACTTTTGTCTCAGCCGCGGCACCGCATCCGTTTATCCGTTAAGCGCACCTTGAGTGCGCCATCCGTTGCGTTGGCCGTGTCATCCCACGGCCGCAGCCAACTGCCGCCGCCGGGCGGTGACGATTCCCTCCACCGAGTAGAGCGCCAGCGCCACCCAGATCAGGCCGAAGCCGACCACCTGTTTCTGCCGGAAACCTTCGCCGAAGACGAATGCCCCCAGCAGAAACTGCATCGTGGGCGCGATGTACTGCAGAATCCCCAATGTCGTCATTGTCACCTGACGCGCGCCGTACGTGAACAGCACCATCGGGATGGTCGTTGCGAAGCCGGACATGACCAGCAGCACGGTGGTCAACGGGCCGCTGCCGGTGAACGAGGTCGCCCCCTGCGCGGTCAGGATGCCCAGGTAGGTCAGTGCAGGCACGAACAGCAGGGCCATCTCCACGGTCAGCCCTTCAGCGGATCCCAGGGTCGTCGTCTTGCGGATGTACCCATAGAACCCGAAGGATAGCGCCAGGGTCAGCGCGATCCACGGCGGGCGGCCATAGCTGATGGTCAGGAAGATGACGCCCACTGCTGCCAGCCCGACCGCGGCCCACTGCACAGCGCGCGGCCGCTCCCGCAGGAACAACACGCCGAGCAGCACGTTGACGAGCGGGTTCATAAAATACCCCAGGCTTGCCTCGACGATGTGGCCGGTGTTGTTAGCCCAGAGGTAGGTCAGCCAGTTGACGGTGACGAGAGCCGCGGTGAGCACCAGCGGGAGGAGCAGTCGCGGCTGCTGGCGCGCACGGCGGAGCCAGCCCCAGTTACGCGTCAGGGCCAGGAAGCCGGCCAGCACCACCAGCGACCAGATGATGCGGTGGACCAGAATTTCGGGCGCGGACAGGTGTTCCAGCGCCTTCCAGTAAACGGGCAAGATGCCCCACATGAAATAGGCTGCGAATGCGGCCAGTGTCCCGCCCTTGATGCGCACGATGATGAACCGCCTCTCCCATGAATCAGGCCGCGGTCTCCGCGGCCTATGGTGTGCGATTTTACTCGCCATCTGCCAGACTGTCAACGCGCAGCGCACATCCCGCGCGCTGCCCGGTTGCCTTTGGGAAGAATCCTTGCGGTAACAGGGCCGGGAACCGCGCACACTGGTAGGGTATCGTTGTCTGACGGCGGCAAGTGAGGCGAAAGGGAGCGAGATGGATATCTGGCGTGAGTTCGCAGGCCCTAACCTGGGGTACGTGCTCGATTTATATGACCGTTACCGTGCAGACCCCGCGTCTGTGCCGCCGGACGTGCGCGCTTTCTTTGAGCAGAATCCACCTCCACAATTGCCTGCCGGCAAGCCGGTCCCTGGCGAGGCTCTTCCTGGGGCTACAGCTTCTGCACCTGCTCCGGCAGCCGACCCGCGCGTCGTCGTGGGTGCCGTTAACCTCGCGGCCGCGATTCGCGAGTACGGCCATCTGGCTGCGCGTGTGGACCCGCTCGGCGCGGCGCCGGTGGGCGACCCGTCGCTCGATCCCGCATTTTACGGTATCACGGACGAGGACCTGGCTGCGTTGCCGGCCAGCGTGATCGGCGGGCCGGTCGCCGGACAGGCAGTGGATGCCCGTGCGGCGATTCAGGCCCTGCGCGCCGTCTACCAGCGGGCGTTGGGCCATGATTACGAACACATCCGCCTGCCGGAAGCGCGCGCCTGGCTGCGTGAGACTGTGGAAGCAGGACGTTATCGTCCGCCGGCCGACCCCATCAACCCGCTGGGCCTGCTGGAGCGGCTGATCGAGGTGGAGATGTTCGAGCAGTTCCTCGGCCGCGCCTATCCCGGCAAGACCCGCTTCTCAATCGAAGGGCTGGACATGCTCGTGCCGATCCTCGATGATATCATCGGGGAGGCCGCGGAGGAAGGCGTACCGAACATCCTCATCGGGATGGCGCACCGCGGGCGGCTCAACGTGCTGGCGCATGTGCTCTGCAAACCCTACGAGGAAATCCTGGCGGAGTTCAAGGACCCGCTCGAAGGGCAGGAGTTCTGGGTTCGCGATGACCTGGGCTGGACGGGCGATGTGAAATACCACAAGGGTGCGCGCCGCGCGCTCAGCGGCGGCGACCAGGTCGGCGTCAGCATCAGCATGGTCGCCAATCCGAGCCACCTGGAATTCGTCAACCCGGTCGTGGAGGGCATGGCCCGCGCTGCGGCCAGCCGGGTCGATGCGCCGGGCGCGCCGGAGATCGACGTCAGCGCGTGCCTGCCCATCCTGATTCATGGCGACGCCGCGTTCCCCGGCCAGGGCATCGTCGCGGAGACGCTCAACTTCGGCAATGTGCCCGGCTACCGTTCGGGCGGCACCATCCACATCATCGCCAACAACCAGGTCGGCTTCACCGCGCTCCGGCCGGAGGTGTGCAGCACGCTGTACGTCAGCGACCTCGCGAAGGGCTTCAAGATTCCCATCATCCACGTCAATGCGGATGACCCGGAGGCATGCATCGAGGCCGCGCGCCTCGCGTTTCAGTATACGGCCCGGTTCGAGCGCGACTTCCTGATTGACCTGGTCGGCTACCGGCGGCACGGCCACAACGAGGGCGATGACCCAACGTTCACCCAGCCGGCCATGTATGACACGATTGCGGCTCACCCGACCGTGCGCTCCTTGTGGGCGGAGGAGCTGGCGGAGCGCGATATAATCACGCCCGAACGGGCCGATCAGCTTGTGCAGGACCGGCTGGCCTCGCTCCAGCGCACGGCAGAGTCGCTGCAGGCCAGCAAACACATCCGCGATGAGCCGCCGGCCACGCCGCCTCCGGGCGCCGCGCGGCGGGTGAAGACCGCGGTGCCGGCTGAGACGCTGCGCGAGCTGGCCGCATCACTGGCGGCCGTGCCCGAGGGTTTCCGGCTCAACCCCCGCCTGGCGCGGCTGCTGGACCGCCGGCGCAAAGCAGCCGACGAGACGGGCGGAGACGATGCGGCTGCGCTGGACTGGGGCGCGGCAGAGGCATTGGCCCTGGCCTCGATTCTTGCAGACGGCGTGCCCATCCGCCTGACCGGAGAAGATGTGCAGCGCGGTACGTTCAGCCACCGCCACGCGGTCTATTTCGATGCGCAGACCGGCGAGCCGTACGTGCCGCTCCAGGCGCTGCCCCAGGCGCGCGCAGCCTTCGAGGTTCACAATACTCCTCTGACCGAGGCCGCCATCGTCGGGTTCGAGTACGGCTACAGCATCCACGATCCCACCCGGCTGGTCATCTGGGAGGCGCAGTACGGCGACTTCGTCAACGGCGCGCAGGTGGTCATCGATGAATACCTGACGTCGGGCCGTGCGAAGTGGGGCCATACGCCATCGCTCGTGATGCTGCTGCCCCACGGCTATGAAGGGCAGGGGCCGGACCACTCCAGCGCGCGACTCGAACGTTTCCTGCAGGCGACCGCGGAGACCAACCTGCGCATCGCGTATCCGACCACCGCCGCACAGTATTTCCACCTGCTGCGCCGCCAGGCCGCCCTGCTGGCCGAGGATCCGCTGCCGCTGATTGTGATGACGCCGAAGAGCCTGCTGCGCCACCCGTTATCCGCGGCGCGGCTGGCGGAACTGGCGGAAGGCGCTTGGCAGCCGGTGCTGGATGACCCGCAGGCGAACAAATCAGAGGTGCAGCGGCTGGTCATCTGCTCGGGCAAGGTCTACGTGGACCTGGCGACGAGCAAGCATCGCACGGAGGGCCCGGCGGCCCGTGCGGTTGGGCTGGTGCGCGTGGAGCAGCTCTACGTCTTTCCGTCGGCGGACCTGGGTGCGGTGCTGGACGGCTATCCCAACCTGCGCGAAGTCATCTGGCTGCAAGAGGAGCCGGAGAACATGGGTGCATGGGAGTATGTCCGCCCGCGCCTGGCGAACCTGGTCGCGGGCCGGTGGCCGCTCCGCTACATCGGCCGCCCGCGCGCGTCCAGTCCCGCGGAAGGTTCGAGCGCGTGGCACGCGGTTAACCAGGCGAAGATTGTTGATGCGGCCTACGAGAAGCTAAGTGAGTGAGGAGGGGAGCATGAGCACGCAAATCACGGTGCCGGCCCTGGGCGAATCGGTGGTTGAGGCGACAGTGCGCGAGTGGCTGAAGGCCGAGGGAGACGCTGTTGCGGCAGGGGATATCGTCGTGCGCCTGGAGACCGACAAGGTCGACCTGGAGGTGAGTGCGGAGCGCGCGGGCGTGCTCTCCCAGATCGTCAAGGGACCGGGCGAAGATGTGAAGGTGGGGGATGTCCTCGGGGTCGTGATGGACGCGGGCGAGCAACCCGAAGCTGGACGCCAGGATCGGACAACGGGCGGCGTTGTGGCGGCAGACAGTAGGGGAACTCGTGAAGAGGTGGCCGCGTCCGTAAGCGCGACACCGGAGCCCTCCGGCGAAGACGCGCGGGTGACGCCGCTGGCACGGCGTATTGCTGAGGAACAGGGGGTTGATCTGAGTGAGGTCAGGGGCAGCGGGCCGGGCGGCCGCGTCACCCGGGAGGATGTCGAAGCCCACGCGCGCAGCGCGGCAGCGGGCGCTGCGCCGCAGCCTGCGGCACGTGCCGAAACTTCTCCGGCCGCGCCAGCTTCCGCTTCGGCATCCGCTCGCCCAGAGACCCGCAGCCGGCTGTCGCGGCGGCGGCAGACCATCGCGCGGCGGCTGGTCGAGGCACAGCAGACCGCCGCCATGCTGACCACCTTCAACGAGGTGGACATGAGCGCGGTCATGGCGATGCGCAGCCGGCGCAAGGAAAGCTTTAAGGAGCAGCACGGGGTCGGCCTCGGCTTCATGTCCTTCTTCGTCAAGGCGAGCATCGGCGCCCTGAAGGCGTTCCAGCAGATTAACGCTGAACTGCAGGGTGACGAGCTGGTCCTGAAGGAGTATTACGACATCGGCATCGCCATCGGCGCGGAGGAAGGGCTGGTCGTGCCGGTCCTGCGCGATGCAGACCGCCTGTCATTCGCGGGCATCGAGAAGGCCATCGAAGACCTGGCTGCCAAATCGCGTGCGGGCAACCTGACGCTGGAGGACCTGCGCGGGGGCACGTTCACGATCACCAACGGCGGCGTGTTCGGTTCGCTGCTCAGCACGCCCATCCTCAACCCACCGCAGGTCGGCATCTTGGGGATGCACAAGATCGAGCCGCGGCCGGTAGCGCTGGACGGCCAGGTGGTCATCCGGCCGATGATGTATGTGGCGCTCAGCTACGACCATCGCATCGTGGATGGCCGCGAGGCAGTCCAGTTTCTCGTCAGGCTCAAGCAGCTCATCGAGGACCCGGAGCTGCTGCTGCTGGAAGGATAACGGCTGCACCGACTGGCGTTTGCAGCACTGAGATGCGATTGGAGTCGAGGCTTCAGCCGGTTAGGTTGCCTGTTCACGTACACGGCCAATCGGGCTGAAGCCTGGACTCCAATATGTTTCGACGCCGTGTATCTTTTGTCTTTGTCCGCACACTCCTCTATAATGCTGCGGTCGGCCGGCGTATCGCCCATCACGGGCTCTTCCGGCCGGTCGCTCCCTCGTCAGGCCTCAACGCCGAGTCCACTGCTGCGCTTATCGGTGACAAGGCTCAACGCAGTTGAGTATGACCGGCGCTCGCGTTGGTGGCTCTCAGTCCGCGGCTACCTTCCCCCAACGGCCGGCCCGTCTTGCATCGCATACTGCCCTGTGTGCGCGCGGCATATCTGACCGGTAAGGCATGGATTCATCTCACCAGGAGGAAGGCATGATCGTTCAACTCACCAATGGCAGGCAGATTCCCGTCGAATCGCACAAAGTGCGCATCGTTCAGAGCACCCGGCTCCCCTCCGCTGACCAGCGCCTGGCTGCGATGGAAGAGGCCGGCTACAACACATTCCTGCTGCGTACGCGCGACGTCTTTCTTGACATGCTGACCGACAGCGGCACGAATGCGATGAGCGATAACCAGCTCGCGTCCATGATGGTGGCTGACGACGCGTATGCGGGCAGCGAGAGCTTCTACCGCCTCGCGGACGCTGTCAAGGATGTGTTCGGCATGACCCACTTGCTGCCGGTGCACCAGGGCCGCGCAGCGGAACATTTGCTTGCCAAGGTGTTCATCGAGCCGGGCAAATACGCTATCATGAACTACCACTTCACGACCACGCGCGCTCACGTCGAGCTGGCCGGCGGCGAGGTGCTCGAGCTGTTCGGTGACGGCGCGCTCATCACCGACAGCCAGGAGTTGTTCAAGGGCAACATGGACATATCGCGGCTCGAAGCCGCAATTGCCCGGCACGGCGCAGAGAATATCGGCTTCATTCGCATGGAGGCCACAACTAACCTCATCGGCGGGCAGCCCTTCTCCGTCGATAACTTGGCCGCAGTGAAGGAAGTTGCGGGGAAGCACGGCATCCCCCTGGTGTTTGACGGCAGCCTCATCTCGGAGAATGCGTATCTCGTGCGCCAGCGCGAGCCCAGGTATGCGAATACGCCGATCCGCGAGATCATCCAGGCCATGATGAGCTATGTGGACATCCTGTATCTCTCCGGCCGCAAGTCTGCGGGGGTGCGCGGCGGGCTCATCGCTACGAACAACACCGAACACTACAACCGGCTGCTGCCGTGGCTGCCGGTCTACGAGGGCTTTGCGACTTATGGCGGCATGTCCACCAAAGAGGTCGAGGCGATGGCCGTGGGCCTGCGCGAGATGTGCGACCTGGATGTGGCCGGCAGCGGTGCGGAGTTCGTGCGCTATTTCGTGGACCGGCTGTGTGAGGTGGGCGTGCCGGTAGTGACGCCCGCGGGCGGCCTGGCGTGCCATGTCGACGCCCGGCGCTTCGCGCCGCACGTGCCCTCCGAGCAGTACACGGCCGGCGCGGTTGCAGCCGCCATCTACCTGGCCTCCGGCATCCGCAGCATGGAGCGCGGCACCATCTCAACCGACCGGGATCGCGACGGCAACGAGGTCATGGCCGACCTGGAACTGGCCCGCCTAGCCGTCCCGCGCCGCGTCTACACCATGTCGCACATCGAGTATGCCGTGGACCGCCTGGCCTGGCTGTACCAGCACCGCGACCTGATCGGCGGGTTGACGTTCGTGCAGGAGCCGCCGGTGCTCCGGTTCTTCTTCGGTCGCCTCGCCCCGCTGGATGGCTGGGGCGCGCGGCTGGCCGCGGCCTTCAAGGCCGAGTTCGGGGAAGAGATGTAGAGGCCAGAGAGATCACAGAGGATGTAGAGAATGCGGACGCTGATAACGCTGATTGAAAGGATTTACAGAATTGGTTTAGAATGATCCTGTAAATCCGTAGCATCTGCGTCATCAGCGTTCTATTCTTCTCAGCAAAGGAGCCCACTCATGTCCTACGAGGACGGCTGGGCCGCGATCCAGCTTCAGAAACCTGCCCGCATCCCGCGCACCGAGTATTCCGTCGACAGCCATTGGGAGTTGCTTCGGGTCGTCACCGGCCTGCCGGTAGCCGTGGATAGCCCGCCGGAACTCAAGGAACGCGCCAGTCTTGCCTTCATCCGCGCGTGGAACTATGACTTCATGTGGAGTACGCTCATTGGCCGGGACGATTTCGGCAACGTCTACACCGACATGGGCCATGCAGAGTATGCTGCGGGCGGCGTGGACCGCCGCGATACTATCTTCTCGCCGTTCAAGACCGTGGATGAGGTCCTCGACTTCGACCCCTGGGAGCGGCTCGGCCCGCGCGATCAGGGCGAACTGACGCGGCGATTCGAGGCGCACTATCAGCGAAACTGTACGCGCATCCCCGACGCGGTCAATATGACCGGCATCTACACCACGCTTATCTCCGGCTTCATCGACCTGTTCGGCTGGGACTGGCTCTTGCTGGCGCTCGGCACGGACGCTGAGCGGTTCGGGAAGCTGTGCGACCGGTATGCCGGCTGGATGCAGCAGTATTTCGATGCGCTCGGCGCAGCACGCGTGCCGGTCGTGATGATCCACGATGACATCGTATGGTCCGCCGGACCCTTCATGCGTCCCGCGTGGTATCGGAAGTTCATCTTCCCGCACTACAAGCACTATTTTGCCCCCCTGCTGGAGAGCGGCAAGCGCATCATGTTCTGCTCCGACGGCAACTTTACGCAGTTTGTGGACGATATCGCGGCTGCCGGTGCGCATGGGTTCGTGTTCGAGCCGCTGACCGATCTGGAATACGTCGCCGGCAAGTACGGCCAGACGCACGTCATCGTCGGCAATGTGGATACGCGCGCCCTGCTGATGGGCACGAAGGAGGCGATTCGCGCAGAGGTCGAGCGGTGCATGAGTATCGGCCGTGACTGCCCCGGCTTCTTCCTGGCGGTGGGCAACCACATCCCCGCGAACACGCCCGTGGAAAACTGCCTCTACTATAACGAGGTGTATGAGGAGTTGAGCCGGCGCTAGACTGGCCGGCGAACGGAACCAAAATCGCGTTGCTGGCGTTCATCATGCTAACGGGCTTGGATTCCTGACACCGGGAAGGCGACCATCGCCTGTGCCATTGAGTCGCCGCATCCAGGCCCGCCCCTATTCCCTGCAACTATCTCCCGCCGCCTTGCGTATAGGGGGCAGAAGCAACACTCCACGTGATCGGAGGCGGCTATGGTGGACAACGAACGGGCGCGCAACATCGGCGTCCTCGCGGTGGGCCTCGGGCTGATTGTCCTCGGGATTCTCTTCCTGGCAGGCCAACTGTTCGGCTTCAACGTATGGGGTATCGTCTGGCCCTTCTTCATTATCGTGCCCGGCTTGCTGTTCTTTGTGGGTATGGTCGCGCTCGGCCAGAACGGTGCGCCGCTCGCGATACCCGGCAGCATCATCACGATGATTGGGTTGATTCTGCTCTTTCAGACTCTCACCGGGCTGTGGCAGACTTGGGCCTACGTCTGGGCGCTGGTCTTCCCGACGTCGGTCGGCATCGGCATCGCGATTGCCGGGCTATGGGGCGATGATGCGCGCGCGGCCCGTGCGGGCGGCACGATGGCTCTCATCGGTGCGATCATCTTTCTGGGGTTCGCAATCTTCTTCGAGTTGCTCCTCAACCTGAGCGGACTGCGCAGCGGCCCGTTGGGGCGAATCGTGTTGCCTGTGCTGCTGATCGGCGCGGGCGTGGTGACGCTACTCTTTGCGCTCCTGCCGCGGCGCAGATAGAGCGTGCTGCAGTAACAAACAGAGGCGAACCGACGGTTCGCCTCTGTTTGTTACTGCCTTCTGCAGCTAATGAACGTGGCCGTCGTCGCCGTGCGAGTGGCCGTGTTCCAGCTCTTCCGCGGTTGCGGGGCGCACGTCCAGCACCGTGACGTGGAAGTGTAGCGTCTCGCCGGCGAGCGGGTGGTTGTAATCTAGGATCACGGTGTCCTCGTGAACCTCGCTGATATAGGCCGGGTAGGTCTCGCCGTCGGAGTCGCGCACGCCGATGGCCGTGCCCGGTTCGAGCCCTTCACGCGAGGGGAAGTTCTCGATGCTGACTTCCTCGAACGCCTCTTCGTCGTACTCGCCGTAGCCATCCTCCGGGGCGAGGGTCAGGTCCAGCTCGTCGCCGGCGGACAGGCCCATCAGCGCATCCTCGAATGCTGGCAGCAGCTCGCCGCTGCCGGCCAGGAAACGCAGCGGCATGCCGTCCTGCGTGGAATCGGCGACCTCGCCATTGTCGAGGGTCAGCGTGTAGTCCAGCGTCACGACCATGTTCTCGCGGATCGCCGGCTTGCCTTCAGTCATATAATTGCTCCTATCTCTATTGTGCTTCGAGGAAGTATCTCACGCAGAGACGCAAAGGCGCAAAATCCCTGCTACTCTTTGCGCGCTTTGCGTCTTTGCGTGAGCGGTCCTCTCGCCTTATCTACGCAGCGGCGGCCAGCTCTTCAGCCTCGGCCACCAGGTCGGCCAGGATGCCCAACCCACCGTGCCAGAAGGTCGGGTCGGTCAGGTCCACGCCCAGGGGCGCGACGATTTGATGCGGCCAATCCGAGCCGCCGCGGGTCAGCATGGCAAGATACTTCTCCGGGAAGTCCCCGCCGGCCTGCCGGTAACGGGCATAGATCGCCAGCACCAGCAGCTCCCCGAAGGCGTAGGCGTACACATAACCTGGCGTACCGATGAAGTGGGGGATGTAGCTCCACCACAGCCCGTAGTCCTCGGTCAGAGTCACGCTGTCGCCGAACATGGCGCGCTGCGTCTCCAGCCAGAGTTCGCTGAATCGCTCGGGGGTGAGCTCGCCTTCCGTGCGCCGTGCAGTGTGAATGGCGTGCTCGAACCGGTTCATACTGATCTGCCGGAACGCAGTCGCGAAGGAATCCTCGATCTTGGAGGTCAGCATGCCCAGCCGCACCTGGGGGTCCGTCTCCTGCGCCATGAGCGCCTGGAATACCAGCATCTCACCGAACACCGATGCGGTCTCCGCGGTGGTCAGCGGGGTGTGCGCCTGGAGCGCGCCCTGGACGCCCGCGAGCTTCTGGTGGACGCCGTGGCCGAGCTCGTGCGCCAGCGTCATCACGTCGCGCGGGCGGCCCTCAAAGTTGAGCAGGATGTAGGGGTGCACCGAGGGCACCGTCCCGTGCGAGAACGCGCCGCCGAGCTTGCCCGGCCGCGGGGGCGCATCGATCCACCGGCGGTCGAAGAACCAGCCTGCCACCTCTGCCATGCGCGGGTGGAACTGGCCGTAGGCATCGAGCACAATCTGCCGGCCTTCATCCCAGGAGTAGCGCCGGTCCGCCGCAGGCAGCGGGGCGTAACGGTCATACTCGAACAGCTCATCCAGCCCGAGCAGCCTCCGCTTCAGCCGGTAGTAGCGCGCCACAATGTCATAGCGCGATGTGACCGCCTCGACCAGTGCGTCCACGGTCATGTCGTCCACCTGGTTGGAGAGGTTCCGCGCGCTGATCCACGAAGGATACTTGCGCAGCCGGTCGTCCGAGGCTTTGTCCGCCAGGATTGTGTTGAAGATATAGGTGTTCGTGCGAGCCAGGTCCTTCAGGCCCACTGTGACGGCTGCGGCCGCGCGCTGGCGCAGGTCGCGGTCGCCCGCATACAGCCGGTTGAGCACCTGGTCGCGGGTCAGCTTTTCGCCGTCCAGCTCGTAGCGCGACGCGCCGTGCGTCTCATCGAAGAAGCGGTCCCATGCGCTGCGGCCGGTCACCGACTTCTCGTCGAGTATCTTCTCCTCGGCCTCGCTCAGCAGGTGGGGCCGGAACAGCCGCACAACCTCAAGCCAGTGGCTGTAGCTGGTCAGCGCCGGGTCGGCCAGCCACGCGGCCGCGACCTCATCCGGCGCGTTCGCCAGCTCCAGCTCGAGGAAGACGAGCTTCTGGCCGAGCTGCGAGCCGCGCTCGGTCACGCGCTGGAGCAGCGCGCCGCGGGCCGGATCCTGCGTGTTGCCGGTCCAGTTGAGCGACGCAAAGCTGCCGACGCGGCGTGCGCGCTCCTGCAGCGCCTCGAACCGGCCGATCATCTCAGCCAGTTCGGCTGCGCTCAGGGACGCGATGCGCCCGCGGTAGTCACGGTCCAGCGCGTCCGCCTCCGCGTCCGCCGCGTCCAGGTCCGCGTTGAGCTGCGGGTCATCCATGCCCGCATACAGGTCGCCCAGATTCCAGGTGATTTCCTCAGCGCCGGTGAGGGTTGCGATGGTCATGCTACATTCTCTCCTTCCGGACCAGTTCCATGTACTTCATGCCGGAACGGCAATGCGGGCTTCGAAAGGCATAGAGGAAATCTGGTGCAGTGTAGGAGGCAACGGATCGCCGGCAGCCTTAAGTGATGAGATAAGCGCAGCAGCGACGTCTGGTGCCAGCGCCATGACCTCCTCGGCTGTCTTGCCCGCGACCAGGAGGCCGGGCAAATCCGGGCTGGTTGCCAGATAGCTGTAATCGCCCCCATCCTCCAGAGCCTCAACTACGATTCGCAAGTCATATAGTTTCATCGAATTCCTCCACTTCACATTATGAAGGAGAAGCCCCCTCCCGTCTGTATCCCCGTTGGCATTTGACCGGATAGCAACCAAATCTTCAATCTGTAATCTTCAATCGTCATGCCCGCGGCCGCACCCGAACGCTGCCCTCGCCGCGGCGGCCGTCCTTCTCGATCGCGATCTCGGCCACGCCGAACGCCTCGATGACAGCCGCATTCGTGCGCAGGTGGTCGGTGACAAGGGCAGTGCGGAAGCGCGATTCGCCGTCGGCAAAGGCGAGCGGTAGCAGCAGTTGGTCGGCCAGGTATTCGTCCACGGAGCCGGTGCTGTCCAGGAACTTCTCCAGCCACAGGCACGCCTCGTCCGCGACCTGCTCCGCGCGCTTGCCCAGCGCGCCCAGGCTGAAATAGCAGGCGGTCGAGTGGCGGAACTCCGCCAGCAGCAGGAGCATCGTGCCCTTCGTCCGCGCGGGCATGTCCACCAGTTCGATGTCCACCCGGTTGGCGCGGCCCTTGAGGCGCTGCAGTGCGGTCTGCTGCTGGCGCTCCGCGATGCTCATGTCCAAATTCGCGACCGCGGAGATGCCGCGAATGGCTCTCAGCGCACCGCGTTCGGGCAAGTCGAGCGGGGACAGCCTGTCCACCGGACGGAAGGTGGCGCGCACCTGTCCCTGGCCCTGCGGATAGAAGCCGGCCAGCAGCATCTCGAGGTCCACGTCGCAGCCGAGGTCACGGAGGACAGGCAGCCAGTTGAGGCTGAGGTAGTGGAAGGCCGGGCTGTGCGGAACGTGCGTCCCGCCGATGACCACAACTTCGCTGGGTTCAGAAACCGGGTTGTGCAGCGCCAGCGGCAGAAACACCGTCTGCACGACGAGCGAGGTCGCGCCCGCGGTGCCAATGTCGAAGCGGAAGTTGCCAGGATAGATGCCGTTGGGCTGGAAGGTGAGTTCCGCGGAGCCGATGGCCGCACCCTCCATCTCCGCACCGCTGACCTGAGCGGCCGCGCGCACGGCCATGAGGTGCTGCGGCTGGAGGCCGGGCTTCGAGCGACGCGCGCGGATGTGCGTGATGTGTACCGGCTGCCCGGTCATCACGGCCAGCGTGAGCGACGAGCGGATCACCTGTCCGCCGCCCTCACCGAGGGAGCCGTCGATTTCGATCATGTTCCTTTTGCGGTTGCAGGTTACAGGTTGGAAGGTTGCAGGTTGTTGTTACTGAACCTGCGACCAGTAAGCAGTAACCAGTAACGAGTAAGCCGCAGCTCCTAACCTGCAACCTTCAACCTTCAACCTTCAACCTTTCTATGCCGCGAGCAGTTCGAGCTCCGGCGTCGTGTAATGCGCGGTGCGCTCGTGGCGGAACTGCTGGGTGTACAGGTGGTGATACTTGCCTTCGAGCAAAAGCAGCTCGCGGTGGCTGCCCTGTTCCACGATGCGGCCGGCCTCGATGACCAGGATGCGGTCGGCCTTCTTGATGGTGGACAGGCGGTGCGCGATGACGAACGTCGTGCGGCCCTCCATCACCTTGTCCATGCCCCGCTGGATGAGCGCCTCGGTCACGGTGTCGACGGAGCTGGTAGCCTCGTCCATGACCAGTACCTCCGGGTTCGCCAGCACCGCGCGCGCCAGGCTGATGAGCTGCTTCTGGCCCACGGACAGTCGGTTGCCGCCCTCGCCCACCTCGGACTTGTACTGGCCGTCGAGCTTGACGATGAACTCGTGCGCGCCGGCGATGCGCGCGGCCTCCTCGACCTCCGCATCGGACGCGTTCAGCCGGCCGTAGCGGATGTTCTCGCGGATGCTGCCGGAGAAGAGGTGCGGCGTCTGCAGCACCACGCCGATGCGCGAATGGATGCTGTGTAGCGTGAAGTCGCGGTAGTCCTGGCCGTGAATCTTGATCGAGCCGGCCTTCGGCTCATAGAACCGGCAGACCAGATTGACGATGGTCGACTTGCCGCCGCCCGTGGGGCCGACGAGCGCGATGGTCTCGCCGGGCTGCACGCGCAGACTGAAGTCGGTCAGCACTGGCTTGTCGGGCTCGTAGTAGAAGTCCACGTTCTCGAACTCGATCTCCCCGCGCAGCGTCGGCGTATGTCGAGCCGTCGCGCTGTCGGCCACTTCCGGCTGCGCATCGACCAGCGAGAACGTGCGCTCGGCCGACGCGATGGCGTTCTGCATCTCCGAGTAGACCCGCGCCAGGTCCTGCACCGGCCACATCATGAACGTCACATACGAGACGAACGCCGCGACCGCGCCGACGGTCATGCCGCCCACCTCTGCGCTCAGGCCCGCATACAGCACGATGGTGCCCACCGCCAGCGCCGCGATGATCTGCACGGCCGGCAGGAACAGCGCGGACAGCCACGCGGCCCGGTAGGAGGCGTTGTACATGTCGCCTGTCAGGTGGCTGAACTCGCGCAGGTTGGCATCCTCGCGGCCCAGCCCCTTGACCACGCGCACACCGGTGATGTTCTGGTTGTACTCGCCGGTAATCTTCGAATTCAGCTTGCGCACCAGCCGGAACTGGCGCAGAATCTTTGTCTTGAAGTAGACGGCGACCGCCAGCAGGATCGGGATCGTGACCAGCACGACCAGCGCCAGCCGCCAGTTCAGCCGCAGCATGAAGTACATGGACGACCCGATGTTGAACACCGCCCACGTCACGTCGAGCATGCCCCACGTCACCAGTTGAGCAATGCGTTCCGAGTCGGATGTAACCCGCGACATGATCCAGCCGACGGGTGTCTTGCTGAAGTACGAGAACGACAGGTCCTGCAGGTGATTGAACAGCTTCTTGCGCAGATCGTACTGCACCCGCTCGCCCAGCACGCCCGCCAGGTAGATGAAGCCGAACGCGCCGGCAGATTGGACGACCATCAGCACGCCGTAGATGATGAGGATTTCGCGCAGCACCACGGTGTTGCGCGCGATGATCCCCTCGTCGATGATGCGCTTGGACAGGAAAGTGAAGTAGGCGTCCAGCAGGCTCACCCACATGATGGTGAACATGAAGCCGGCGACCCATTTCCAGTGCGGCTTCACGAGGCTCAGGATGCGCCGCATGGTGCCGCCGTTGATCTGTCCGCTGAATTCTTCTTCTTCGAATTCGTAGTTGTCGGCCATGGCCCAACCCCTATGCTGCTACTGCGAGTTCCTCTTGCAGTTCCGTTTCTACCTTCGCCTGCAACTCGTAGATCTGCCGGTAGAGTCCGTCTTGCGCCAGCAGGCTCTCATGCGTGCCGTGCTGGATGATCTTGCCCTTGTCGAGCACGACAATCTGGTCCGCATTCATCAGGCTCTGCACGCGATGCGCGATGATGAAGGTCGTGCGACCTTCCATGAGGTTCTCCAGCGCCTCGCGAATCTGGGCCTCGGTCTCCATGTCCACAGACGAGGTTGAGTCGTCCAGGATCAGGATGCGGGGGTTCTTCAGCAACGTGCGGGCAATCGCCACGCGCTGTTTCTGCCCGCCGGACAGGGTCACCCCGCGCTCGCCGACGAGCGTGTCGTAAGTCTCCGGGAAGCTCATGATCGAGTCGTGGATGGCCGCGGCCTTCGCCGCCGCAATGACCTCGTCATCAGTCACGGACCGGTCCACGCCGATCTTGATGTTTTCCTTGATCGTCTTCGAGAACAGGAACGGCTCCTGCTCCACCATGCCGATCTGGGTGCGCAGGTAGCTGCGCGGGTAGCGAGCCAGGTCCACGCCGTCGAGCGTGATGATGCCATCCGTATACTCGTAGAAGCGCGGCAGCAGGTTGACCAGCGAGGTCTTGCCTGAACCGGTCGAGCCGAGCAGTGCGACCGACTCGCCCGCATGGACGCGCAGGTTGATGTTGTTGAGCACGGGCTGGGTCGGGTCATAGCCGAACGAGACGAACCGGAACTCGATGTCGCCCTTGACCGGCCCGTCGGGCCGGTACGTGCCCTCGTCCAGCGGCTCGCGCTCCTGGCTGAGGACGTGGACGACGCGGCGGTACGACACCATGCCCGTCGAGGTCTGCACGATCAGGCGGCCCAGGTTGCGCATCGGAAAGATGATCCAGATAAGCAGCCCGACGTACGCGAGATAGGTCCCGACCGTGATTTCCCCGTTGATTGCCATGATGGCTGCGATGGCGTAGCCGAACAGCATCTGGCCGCCGCACAGGATATCGGACACCGGCCAGAACAGCGAGTGTGCGATGGTCAGGTTGCGCCCGCGCCGGAACTTCTCCCAGTTTTCCTTCTCGAATTTGTCCCGCTCATATGCCTGCCGGGCAAAGGCCTTGACCACGCGCACGCCGCTCAGATTCTCCTGCAGCACGGTGGACAGCGAGGCCTCCTGCTGCTGGTATTTGTCATAGGAGCGCGAAATGCGCTTGAAGAAAATGCCCGAGACGATTACGATCAGCGGTACGACGATGACCGACAGCAGCGCCAGCCGCAGGTTGAGCCGGGCCAGCGCGGCAAAGTTAATGCTGAACAACAGGATGATGCGTCCGATGCCTAACGCCTGGTCGGAGTAGAAGCGGCGCAGCGCATCGACATCGGACGTACTGCGCTGGATCAGCTCGCCGGTCTGCATGCGGTCGTGATAGCTGAAGGTCAGCCGCTGGATATGATCGTACAGGTAGTTTCGCAGCCGCCGCGCGATGCCCTCCGCGGTCTGCGCGGCCAGCCGGCCGCTGAGAAAGGTGAAGCCGCCTTCAAGCAGCGCCAGGCCGAGGAACCCCAGCGCGATGAGCGCGAGGGTCGACGGCGCGCGTTCCTTGCCCAGCACGTTGTCCACGAAGTGCCGGAGGAGCATGTAGGTGGCCGTCTTGGCCGTCGCGCCGAGGGCGAGCGCGGTCACGGCTCCGGCATAGCGCAAGCGGAAGCCGGTCATCATGGCCCAGAGGCCCGCCAACCGGCTGTTTGATACGGCGTTCTTCAGGTCGAAGTTCTGGGCGGGCGGAGCCGCCGCCAGGCTGGTTGTCACCTCTATCGCCCCTTTCTGGTGAAAGTGTCGCGAACAGAAATTCTAACACGCGCAGCGCCGAAACGTCCAAAACCAAGGGCGGGAATTCCCAACGCCGTAGAGTCGAGGCTTCAGCCGGTTAGGTCGCCCATGTGCGTGTACTACCCATCCGGCTGAAGCCTCGACTCCAATATTCATCTGGCGCACGGAACCATCGCGGATAGTCGTTTCAGCCCATTCATATCAATACGCAGGCTGTGTCGCCGGGTCGCGAGTTGTGGGCGGTTCTGCAGGTGTCTGGGAGTGGTCTGCCGGCTGTGCTATACTGCTGCCATCATACTGGAGGCAGGGAACCGACGGTGAGCCTGAATCGTCACAACGCTATGAAAGACGCTTGGCTGCTCTGTGCACTTGCACTGGCGCTGCTGGCTTCGGCCTGCAGTGCGGGCGACCTCTCGGCCGTGTACCTGGAGGCGAACCGCAGCAAGCTGGAACAGCCCGTTGCCACGGAGTCGCAGCCAACGCGCTTCGAGGTCGCGCCGGGCACGCCTGCGCGTACGGTCGCCGAAAACCTGCAGGCCGCGGGGCTGATAGCCGACGCTCGGCTCTTCGAGGCCTACGTGCGCGTGAGTGGGCTGGCTAATCGGCTGGAGGCCGGGACGTTCACCCTCAGCCCCGACATGACCATCCCACAGATTGCCGCCGCGCTGCAGGATGCCCGTGCGCCGGAGATCGTCGTCCGCGTCGGCGACGGCTGGCGGCTGGAGCAGACGGCCGACCACCTCGACCTCAATACGACGCTGGATGGGGTCGAGTACAAACGCCGGGGCCTCTTCGCAGACCTGTCCGGCATCGAAACGGCCGGCTATCCGTTCCTTGCGAGCCTGCCCGAATCTGCCAGCCTCGAAGGCTATCTCTATCCCGACACCTATCGCCTGCCCGCAGAGGATGCGGATGTGACCGACCTGCTGCGCCGCCAGCTTGACCAGTTTGCCGCGCTCATCGCGCCCGCGTACCAGGCGGCTGTCGATGTGGGGCAGACTGCCCTGACGCTGCACCAGGTGCTGACCGTGGCGAGCATCGTGGAGCGCGAGGCGGTCGTGGATGAGGAGCGTCCCATGATCGCCGGCGTCTACCTCAACCGGGTGGCGCGCGACATGAAGCTGGAAGCCGACCCGACCGTGCAGTATGCGATGGGGTATCAGGCGGCCACGGGCCAGTGGTGGAAGACGCCGGTCTTTCTCGAAGAGTATGGCAGGGTCGAGAGCCCGTACAACACTTACCGGGTGAACGGGCTGCCGCCGGGCCCTATCTGCAGCCCCGGCATCAGGAGCGTCCAGGCTGTGCTGGAGCCGGCGCAGCACGACTACTTCTACTTTGTAGCCCTGCCGGATGGCAGCGGACGGCACGCGTTCGCGCACACCTTTGACGAACACCTGGAGAATGTCCGGAAATACCAGGCCGGACAGTAGGGGCGGACTGTGGGTTCTCGCAAAGACGCAAAGCCCACCAAAGGGTTATTCGAGGGTGTGGAGTGCGGCATCTGAGGATGCCGCACGGCCCCAATGCCGGGCGCAGCGGTCCGCATTTGAGAATGCGGACTCCGCACTTGACACTGGAAATGATGTTTGGTTGAGTGAGATGGGAGCAGGACGATGAGAGTGTACCTTGCGCGCTATGCCGCATGGCTGGTCTTGTTGAGTGCGCTCGTGCTTGCGGGCTGCGTGCCGCAGGCCACCCAGGAGCTGGGCGGGCGTCCGGCGCAGGAGCCGCTCGACGCGGTCGAAGTCATCCTGCAGCGGTATCAGCCCGGCCCGACGCCGCGTGTGTTCCAGACGACGCGCGTCTACGACCGCAACGGCATGCTGCTCGCGACCCGCTGGAACGAAGGCCGCCGCACCTGGGTCAAGCTCGACCGCATCTCCAAGCATCTCATTGACGCCACCATCGCAACCGAGGATGCCACGTTCTACCAGAACACCGGCGTTGATCCCGCGCGCATCGCGGGCGCCGCGCTCCAGAACGCCGGGGAGGGGCAGGTCGTCTCCGGCGCCAGCACCATCACGATGCAGCTTGCCAAGATGCTGTTCCTGGCGCCCGACGTGCGGTTGCAACAGTCAATGGATCGCAAGATGCTGGAGGCGGGTCTGGCGCAGGAACTCACCGGCATGTTCACCAAGAACGAAGTGCTGGAGATGTACCTGAACCTGCTCAACTACGGCCACCTCGCCTACGGGCCGGAGGCCGCTGCGCAGGCCTACTTCGGCAAGTCCGCCGCCGACCTGACCCAAGCCGAGGCGACCCTGCTGGCCGGCATTCCCCAGCAGCCGGGCCAGATGGACCTGTTCACGAACTTCACGGCAGCCAAAGCCCGCCAGCGCGTCGTGCTGGACATGCTCGTCCGCCACGGCTACCTGACCCAGGCCGCATCCGACGCGATCTATGCCGAGGAGACGCCGCTCAACCCCGAGCCGGATGCGCCGTACACCGTCAATCTCGCGCCGCACTTCGTCACTTACGTGGAAGACTGGCTCGACAGCCGCCTGGGTAACGGCGCGACCGTGCGCAGCGGGCTGGCAATTACGACGACGCTCGACCTGAAGATGCAGACGCTGGCGCAGGACGTGGTTGCACGGAAGGTAACGGAACTGCAACCCAAGCATGACCTGACCAATGGCGCGCTGGTCGCGCTGCGCCCCTACACCGGCGAGGTGCTGGCGATGGTCGGCAGCGCGGATTTCACGAACGCGGCCATCAGCGGCCAGGTCAACGTTGCGCGCAGCATGCGCCAGCCCGGCAGCTCCATCAAGCCCGTGCTGTATGCCACCGCCATCGAGGACAACCTCATCAGCCCGGCCACGGTCCTGTGGGACATCCCCGCGACCTTCGATATCCCGGGCAGCAAGCCGTACACCCCGCGCAACTACGACAACAAGTTCCACGGCCCGGTGACGGTGCGGACCGCGCTCGCGAACAGCTACAACCTGCCGGCGGTGAAGCTGCTCAACGGGGTGGGCATCGACCGGATGCTGACCGGCGCGGAGGCGCTGGGCATCCGCAGCCTGGATCGCGGCCGCGACTACTACGGGCTGGCGCTCACGCTGGGCGGCGGGGAAATCACGCTGCTCGAACTCACCACGGCCTACGGCGTGCTGGCGAGCGGCGGGCAGGCCATCGAGCCGGTGCCCGTCCTGCGCATGTCGGATAGCCTGGGCCGCGAGTCTGCACCCGGCGGCCTGGTCGCCCAATCCGGCTCGACGACGACGGATAGTGCGGCCCCTCTGCAGGCGGTCTCGCCCGAGACGGCATTCCTGGTGACCGATATCCTGAGCGACAACACGGCGCGCGCGCAGATGTTCGGCGCGAACAGCCCGCTCCGGCTCAGCAAGCCCGCGGCCGCCAAGACCGGCACGACGGACGACTGGCGGGACAACTGGACACTGGGCTATACGCGCTACCTGGTGGCCGGTGCATGGGCGGGCAACAGCGACGGCCATCCGATGAAGAACATCAGCGGCGTAGCCGGCGCGGCCCCCATCTGGCATGACTTCATGGAAGGCGTGCTGGCCGATCCGGAGCTGCTGGCCGCAATCGGTGCGGCGCCGCCGGACGATGCCGCCGAATGGGAGTTCGCGCCGCCTGAGGGTGTCGAACGCCGATCTGACTGTCCACCCGGCCTGCAATGTCGCAGCGGTGGGGAGTACTTCTCGCGGAAGTGGCTGGAGGCTGCAGGCGACGCCGGCCCGCTGGCCGACAGCGTGGCGAAGGTTCCTGCCGCGCCGGTGTATGCGGCGCTGCCCGAGGGCGGCCGCTGGACGGCTTACTGCCGGACGGAGCCCGCCGTAGTGCGCACGCTGCTCAAGCTGCCGGGCAAGCTGGGCCTGCCAGGGGCAGGCGCCCTGCTGCAGGCAGACACGCTGACCGAGGATGAACGCAAGGAACAACTGCGGGTGACCGGATGGAGCCTGCGCCGGCCGCTGGCGGTCGACCTGGGGCCGTGCGACCGGCTGCCTGAGGTAGTGCCGGCGGCCCTGGCGCTGAACCCGCAGGAGGCCGACAACCTGCTGCAGATTCTGATTGACCTGAACGCCGCGATGGATGTGAACGCGGGGCCGGTGCCCGGGGAGGAAGTCGCGCCGCTCCAGGCCGTGCAGGCCGTCGCGCCGGACGACCTTCGCTATGGGTTGGCCGGTGCGGTCGAGCATCACAGCTCATGTCCCGGCAACTACATCGTCGGTCGGGTGCTCAATCGCGAGGGCGGGCCGGTCGCCGGCGTGCGCATCGTGTTGCAGGATGAGTGGGACAACCGTGCGGAGACTGTCAGCAAGGACGGCGCGGGCGACTACGGCATGTACGACTTCCCGATTCACAGCTTCGCCAACCGCTATACGCTCGTTGTGACCGATGGCGCGGGCGTTCCGATCAGCGCACCGGTCGTCATCGACCATCTGCGGGAGAACGATGCCCCGTGCCACACGGTCAACTGGATCGGGGGGTAAGACCATTTACCAGAAAACGGGTTTCTCGCAGAAACCCGTTTTCTTTGTATTCACTCGCGGCATGTTCGTGCCCCGATTCACGCTGTCTTTGACTTTTCGCGCCTTCGGCGGTAAACTGGGTTTGTTTGCCTCACAGAACCCATTCGCAGGAGACTTTCATGATCGTTACGACCGCAGAGCTGTTCAAGGTGGCGTACGGCAAGTTCGCCATCGGCGCGTACAACATCAACAACATGGAGCAGGCGCTTGGCCTGTTCCAGGGCCACCTCACCGCCCAGGCGCCCTTTATCGTCCAGATTTCGAAGGGCGCGCGCAAGTATGCCGGCATTCCGATGATCGAGGCCATCATCCGCGCGGCGGAGAAGATGTATCCGGAGGCGATTTTCGCCGTCCACCTCGACCACGGTGACGAGCAGTCCTGCTATGACTGCATCAACTCCGGCTTCTACTCGTCGGTGATGATCGACGCATCGCACGAGACGTTCGAGCAGAACGTCGCCATCACCCGCCGGGTGGTCGAAGCGGCGCACGCCAAGGGCCTCTCGGTGGAAGCCGAGATCGGCCAGTTGGGCGGCGTCGAAGAGGACATCAAGGTTGACGAGAAGAACGCGCACCTGACCGACCCGAAGGAGGCCAAGGCCTTCGTCGAGCAGTCCGGCTGTGATAGCCTGGCCGTTGCAGTCGGGACGAGCCACGGCGCCTACAAGTTCAAAGGCCAGCAGTCGCTCCATTTCGAGGTCATCGAGGCCATCCAGCAGAAGCTGCCAGGCTTCCCGCTCGTTATGCACGGTTCGTCGTCGGTGCCCCAGGAAGAGGTGCTGCGCATCAATGCGGCGGGTGGCCAGCTTGACCCGTCGGCGCGCGGCGTGGACGAGAACGAGTTGCTGCGTGCGGCCTCCCTCGGCGTTACGAAGATCAACATCGACACCGACGGTCGCCTGGTCTGGACGCGCGTCCATCGCGAATTCTTCCGCGATACGCCGAAGGAGTTTGATTTCCGACCCGTGGGCAAGACCTTCGTGGCCGAATACGCCAAGTTCATCGCGGCCCGCTCCGAGAAGCTGGGCTCCGTCGGCAAGCTGGCCGACGTGCGCGCCGCGGTCGCGTAACAGGATTCAGGAACCCGGTTTCTAAGGCTGAGGGCGGTTCGATACGAACCGTCCTCAGCACATCTGACATGTAGGGGCAAGGTCACCTCGCCCCCGATTTCGCAAGGGCGAGGTCGCCTCGCCTCTACGACACCGGGTTTTTTCTCGTTCTTCAGTTCACCCTGCGGGTGCAGGCGGCTCAGGCGGGGTAGGCGGCTCCTCGCCCCCTTCCACCTTCTCCACCACAATCGTCAGATCTGCGGCCAGCGCAGCAATTGCTCCGATGGCGGCCCACACCGGCAGCAGTAGCACGCCGACAACGCCGAAGGTCAACGGGATTTCGATCAGCGTCTTGCCTTCATCATTCTTGATGGTGAGCCGGCGGATGTTGCCCTCGTGGAGTAGCTGGCGGATCGCGCCGACCAGCGCCTCACCGGTGACCTTGACTTCCTCGCGATGCACGTTTTCCTCGCTCATGGTGTTCCTCTTTCACATCGTGATCTGGACCGTTCACCAGTAATACGCAGCAGCGCAGCGGAAGTCGCGGCCAGGCCCGCGCCTAGTCACCAAACGTGATGCCCAGATCGCGCGCAGTCATCATGGTGTCGGAATCGAGCGGCACACGCTTCATCCGCCCGGCGACTTCTGTCAGGGGGACGTACTCGACATAGGGCGGGTCGATGGCGACCATGATGCCATCCTGGCCTTCGCTCAGCGCACGCACGGCTGCTGCGCCGAACCGCAGCGAGATGAGCCGGTCGGACGCCGTGGGGCTGCCCCCGCGCAGCAGGTGGCCGAGCACGACCGTGCGCGCCTCCTTGCCGGTCAGCACCTCAAGCGCCTCGGCCACTTTCTCGCCCGCACCGCCCAGCCGCT
This sequence comes from uncultured Anaerolineales bacterium, assembly GCA_964614645.1. Lineage (GTDB taxonomy): Bacteria > Chloroflexota > Anaerolineae > CG2-30-64-16 > CG2-30-64-16 > MWBF01. Next base: position 78 of record CAZTMA010000012.1, on the reverse strand, counting down.
CTGCCCGGCCCAGCTCCTTCTCAATGACCGAGACCTCGCCGCCGACCGGCTTCGCGCCCTCCGCGACGACGACCATCG